>CADBXQ010000062.1 GCA_902798675.1 Oscillospiraceae bacterium | reverse complement strand
TTTGGAATAAAAAAATCTATATATTGTTCAGTAATATATATATCACTCATGCCGGAAATATAATCACATATTGCCCTATCAACATCAAATTTTTAGCGCATAGAGTTGGGTTATCCATTCCAGATGACGATTTGGATGATGAAATTAGCAAAAAAAGACAGCGCATTTTAGCCATGAACAGGCTTGCAGCAAGATTTTTTTACAATAATTTAAAGTCTAAAGCGGGTCGGGTTGGGCTTGAATATTTTCAAAATAGAGGGCTTTTTTTGAAAACCATCATAAAATTTGGACTGGGATATGCCGACGATTCGTGGGATTCATTGAAAAATTATTTGAATGCTAATGGTTTTTTTTTCGAAGAGATGTGTGATGCTGACCTGATCATAAAATCCAGTAAAGGGACATATTACGACAAATTCAGGAATCGAGTCATGTTTCCAATAATAGACGCAAAAGGCGATGTTGTTGGATTTGGCGGAAGGGTTTTGGACGAGAGCAAGCCGAAATATTTAAATACTTCGGACACTTTGGCGTTTAAGAAAAGTTTGGGCCTGTATGGCTTAAATTTTGCAAAAAATGCTGGTTTGGAGAGGTTTATTTTGTGTGAGGGGTATATGGACGTCATATCTATGCATCAAAACGGTTTTAGAGGCTGTGTCGCTGCTTTGGGGACGGCGTTGACCGAGGCGCAGGTTCGGCTTATTTCGCGCCATGTTGATGATGTTGTCATGCTTTTTGACTCAGACGAAGCCGGAGCTTTGGCAATGGATCGTGCATACAAAATGTTTTTAGAAGTTGGAATCAGCCCGAGAGGATTGAGGCTTAAGGGGGCTAAAGATCCTGATGAATATGTTAAAAAATATGGAGCCTCAAGGCTTAAATTGGCGATAGATCAGTCTAGAAGCGCCATTGAAGTTAAAATTGAAAATATTGCTTCAAAATATAATTTAAATGATCCGGAACAAAAAAAACGTTATATCAACGAATATTGCTATGTTGTGTCAGATATTTTGGATCCGCTAGAAAGGGAAGTTTATGTTGGCCAGCTTTGCCAGTCTTTGAAGGTTGCGCGTGAAATTATTAACAATCATGTCAACTATTTACTGCAAAAAAAGCGAAAGAGCAGCAAAAAACGGCTTGACAAGGAAATTTCGCGCAATATATATACTAAACGTATGCATAAAAATGTGTGTTCAAAATATGAAAAGGCGGAGCGGGGAATAATCAGATTTTTGTATAATAATCCCGATTATCTCGAGTATATATCAAGTAAAATTGATGCCAGCTGGTTTAGTTCAGAATTAAATAAAAAAATATATAATATTATATGTGATAGAATAAAATCAAACTTTGCTTTAGATTTTTTGTTGTTTCATGAAATATTAACCGCTGATGAAATGGGAGTTTTTTCGAAAATAGTTAACGAAGGAAAAGATTTTGCGAACACAACGCAAGAAATTGATGATTATATGCGTCTGATTAGAGAAAAATATGAAAAGGAAGCTGAAAATATATCGGCCATGACGCCAAAGCAAATTGAATTGAGGAGAAAGAAATATGCTAGTGTAAAGCGTTAGATCAAAATTGGCTTTTAGGGGGCAAGAAATGGAAGAAAATTTAAAATCTGGAGATTTGGTAAACGAAATCGATGATTTGAATTTTGAAATTAGAGAGCCGCTTGAGATCGACCCGAAAGTGGTTATTAAAGATTTGATTGATCGGGGCAAAAAAGAAGGAAAACTCAGCATACAAGAGGTTGCAGTTGCTATTGAGGAGCTTGATTTCGACTCTGACCAAGTCACACAGCTCTATGAAAAATTTGAGCAATATAACATTGAGTTGATTGATGAGCTGGAAGACGATTTTGACATTGACTTGAGCTTAGACATTGAGGTTAATTCGGACGTTGAAAGCGTTATGTATAACGAGCCAATCAGCGTTGATGATCCTGTTAAAATATATCTCAAAGAGATCGGAAAAGTTTCGCTTTTGTCGGCTGAAGAGGAGATAAGCCTTGCGCGACAAATGACTGAGGGTGATATTGAAGCGAGAAAACGCCTTTCGGAGGCTAATTTGAGATTGGTTGTTTCCATAGCAAAAAGATATTTAGGGCGCGGAATGCAGTTTTTGGACCTGATTCAGGAAGGGAATTTGGGGCTTATTAAAGCTGTCGAAAAATTTGATTATACTAAAGGTTTTAAATTCTCAACATATGCCACATGGTGGATTCGTCAGGCGATAACAAGAGCTGTTGCGGATCAGGCCAGAACAATACGAATTCCGGTGCATATGGTTGAAATAATTAACAAAGTTAAAAAAATTTCCAGTCAACTTCTACATAAAAATGGAAGGGAGCCCAAACCTGAGGAGATAGCTGAAATTTTGGATTTGCCGGAGCAAAAAATTAAGGAAATTATTCGGATTTCGCAGGAACCTGTTTCTTTGGAGACTCCTGTTGGCGAGGAGGAAGACAGCCATTTGTCGGATTTTATACCGGATGATGATGCTCCAGCTCCGTCTGATGCTGCTTCGCACGCTTTGCTTAAAGAGCAGCTCAAAGACGTTTTGGGAACTTTAACTGGCAGGGAAGAAAGGGTTTTGAGGATGAGATTTGGCTTGGAAGACGGGCGCTCCAGGACTTTGGAGGAAGTTGGGAAAGAGTTTGACGTGACCAGAGAGCGCATACGGCAAATAGAGGCCAAGGCTTTGAGGAAACTTCGCCATCCCAGCAGGTCAAAAAAGTTGAAAGATTTTTTAGATTAATTCATATATTTATTCCCAAAACGACATTTTTTATTTTATACTGTTTATTTTCATTGGAGATTGATTATATTCTTGTTTGTGTATATCGCCGCCAATTAGTTTGTCTTCATACACTATCATGTCCGCAACATATTTTTCAGATTTATTTTTGGAGGATGTGACTAGAAATCTCTTTTTGGCGCATGTTTTTCCGCAAAATTTTGACAGATCAAAACCTTGTTCTTTTTGTAATTTATTGTAACTAATTAAAACATTGTTGAATTTTTTTGGTATTGTTATTTTTTCTTCACACAAAAATTCGATCTCATACCCCAAATTGCGCAGATATTGTTCTGGATCCAGGTTGCTTTTTTGTTTAAATATAATTGTCGATATAAAAACTATTGCGAGAAAAACTGCAATAGTTATTGAACACGCCATAAATTTATTAATTTTAAAATTAATCGCAAACAATCAAAACCAACCCCTTTATATATGTTTATGACGAGTAGACTTGAATAATTCATTGCAATATAAAAATTGTTTAAAATAAATTGCTTTTAAAATCAATTTATTACAAACGCTGTTTTTTTGCAGTCTAATTTTTTATATTATTTTCCATATAATTTAAATGATTGTCTGTTTAAATTTTTAATATAGACATAAATATGCTGCTCACATGAATAATTTTAATCTAGTCGTTTTAAAAACATATGAAAAACTTTAAAATTTTTAAAAAATTATTTGCATTAGTTGTTGACAATTATCTACAAAAATGTTACTATTATATCACTACGTAATAGTGATTGTTGTTTTTGTTTTGGTTTTGTAATTTTTTAGGATTTTAGGTTTGTGTGTTTTTATTTTTGCAAGAATCATGAAGAGGAGATTTTGGGATGTCCAGCAGGCTGTTTCAAACTGTGATAAATCAAATGAAAGACGCTGTTGAAAGAGTCTTTGGCGTTGTTGACAGCAAAGACACTGTCATAGCTTGCAGCGATTTGTCTAAAATAGGGGCATATCGAAATATTTTGTCTGCCGATTTGATGGGGTCTCAAGATGTTTTTATGTTTGATGGATATGTATATAAAATGTTTGGAATTCATAGTAGTTTAGAGTATGCGGTTTTTGTTGAAGGCGTTGATGAAACTGCAATACGTTGCATTAAAATACTGGCTGTTGCTTTATCAAACATAAAGCAATATTATGACGAAAAATATGACAGAGACAATTTTGTTAAAAACATTATATTGGACAATATTTTGCCTGGAGAGATATATATAAAAGCTAAGGAGCTGAGCTTTAAAACTGATGTTAAAAGGGTTGCTTTTTTGATACGAATTGTTGTTGGCGAGGAAATTCCTGTTTTTGAGGTTGTTCGGAAGTTGTTTCCAGATCGGCAAAAGGACTTTGTTTTTAATATAAACCAAACAGATATCATTTTAATAAAAGAAGTGAGCCATGATATTTTGTCGGATGATTTAAAAAAATTAGCAACATCAATCATAGACAGCTTGTTTTCGGAGCTTGAGGCGAAGACGGTTGTTGGAATTGGAAGTTTTGTTGAAAACATAAAAGACCTTGCTGGTTCGTTTAGGGAAGCCAAGGTCTCTTTGGATATTTCAAAGGCTTTCGACATGAATTCACCAGTTGTCAGCTATGGTCATTTGGGGGTGTATAGGTTAATATATCAGTTGCCAGTTAAGCTTTGCGAAGATTTTTTGGATGAAGTTTTTAGAAAGGAGCCGATTGAATCCTTAGATGAAGAAACATTTTTTACAATAAACAAATTTTTTGAAAATAATCTAAATGTTTCAGAGACGTCCAGGAGGCTGTTTGTCCACAGGAACACGCTTGTCTATAGGCTGGAAAAGATAAAGCGAATAACCGGGCTGGATCTGAGGGAATTTGATGACGCCATAGTTTTTAGAATAGCTTTGATGGTTCGGAAATATTTAGCTTCGAGGCTGAGGGACAGTTAGATCTTTTGAAAAAGTTGATTTTATAGACTAATTTTAGAAAGTGAGTATTTTTTAAATGATAGAAATGAAAGATGTTTGTTTTAACTATGAAAACGGGACTTGCGCTTTGCGTGATGTTAATTTGAAAGTTGCAGACGGGGAGTTTGTTTTCATTGTTGGCCAATCTGGAGCTGGAAAAAGTTCGCTTCTGAAACTGATAACTCGTGAAAATGTCGCAACTCGTGGCGATGTGGTGATAAATGGATATAACCTGGGAAAGATGAACAAAAAAGAAATCCCAAGGTTTCGGCGGACGATAGGGATGGTTTTTCAGGATTTTAGGCTGATTCCCAGCATGTCTGTTTTTGATAATGTTGCATTTGTTTTGCGCGTGACGAACTATTCAAACAAATATATAAAAACAAGGGTGCCGTATGTTTTGGATTTGGTTAATTTGTCTA
>CADBXQ010000061.1 GCA_902798675.1 Oscillospiraceae bacterium | reverse complement strand
TTTTTTTTGTTTAGAATAGTTTCGACACTGGCCGATATCATCCTCAAACCCCAGAAGTTCTTCATATACTGGAGTTAAATCTTCAAGCTCTTCAAAAGAACACGGAAAGTCATATATAATTTTCCCGTCTTTAGTTTGATATGAAGAGCAAACCTTCAATTTTTCAATCCCAGACAAAGTGTCTAGTTTGTTTATTGCAAGACTTGTCAGGCCATTTGTTCGAACGGCGTGGCGAGCTATGACGCTGTCAAACCAACCAACTCTTCTTGCGCGTCCTGTGTTTGTTCCGAATTCGTCTCCCCTTTTGCGAATAAATCCAGACGTTTGGCCAAAAATTTCCGTTGGAAATGGCCCTTGCCCAACTCTTGTTGAATATGCTTTTGCAACTCCGATGACCTCGTCAATCATGGTTGGCCCGATCCCAGTCCCTGTGCATACCCCTCCGGAAATTGGGTTGGAAGACGTGACGAAAGGATATGTTCCGACGTCAAGGTCGAGCAAAGTTCCCTGGGCTCCCTCAAACAAAATCTCTTTTCCCTTGCAATATTCTTCATATACCTTAACAGAAACGTCTTTAACAAAAGGTTTAAGCTGCTTTCCATATTCAATATATTCGCAAATTATTCGCTCAATGTCCAGAGGTTTTTCGCCATAAACTTGGGTCAGCAGATTGTTTTTAAAATTTCCAACAATTTTTGCTTTTGACCTGAATATTTCAGGATTTATTAGGTCAAACATTCGGATTCCGCTTCTTTCTGATTTGTCCATATAGCACGGCCCGATTCCTCTTTTTGTTGTTCCGATATTATATTTCCCCCTAAACTTTTCAGACGCGTCGTCAAGAAGGAGGTGCCACGGCATGACAACATGAACTCGAGGGTCTATAAAAAACCTGTCAAAAGAAACATTTCTTTGCTTTAGCTCGTTAATTTCTTCCAGGATCGAAGCAGGGTCTAGAACAACTCCACAGCCAATAGCACAATATGTTTTTTCATATAAAATCCCGGACGGAATCAAGCGAAGCTTATATATCTCGCCTCCGCTTTCGACGGTGTGCCCCGCGTTATTTCCGCCTTGAGAACGAACAACAACATCCGCCCTGGAAGAAAGGATGTCGATTATTTTTCCCTTCCCCTCGTCTCCCCACTGGACGCCAACAACAACCTTCGCAGGCATATTTTAATCTCTCCTCATTCAATTTCAAATCTAAACTAAAACTAAAAAAACCACCCTCCAATTATATCAAACTCATATTCAATTTGCAACAATTTTACATATTAATTGGCGTTTTAAACAAAAAACCACTGTTTGTATTATTTTGTTGGGTTATATTTGTCCCAATAAAAGTCTTTCTTAAAAAATCCAACTATCCACTTAAAAAACCTAAAATCCCCAAAATCCTTGAATGCGTTCTAAAAAAACAATGCAAAAGCCTGGGGTGGGCGCCGCCAGCTCACAACTGACTGTAATATTAAACCTTGCGGGGCGCAAATTCCTTTGAAAGCATCCGTAACAAGCGGTAGGCTAACATCCTCAAAAAATCCAGTTCAAGTTGTCACGCTTTTTAACCTTGGCTTTTGACGGATGCTTTGAAAAAAGTCTCAGCATTTCAAATCAGTTTGAATTGCATGGTTGATGGTGAAGCAGGCGGCATTTTAAATCATTTTATCGTTGTTTTTGAGAATGTTTTTGAGGATGGATTGAGATAGATGTTTTTTTAAGATTGAATTCTGATATTTTTAGCAGAAGGATTGAGGGGACAAATATAACCTAAAAAATCAGAAAAATAAAAATGCTCCCGCGCGCTTGAATAAAAAAATAATAATGAGACAAAAATAATGAGTGTGGATCTATATAAATTCGACTTTAACAGGAGGTGCTTTTTCCTTTGAATATGTCATATAAAGAATATGGGCAATTGGTCAAAAAAATGTCACCCGGCTCTCCAATATATAAAACATTTCCGCTTGCATTTTTAATTGGAGGAACAATTTGCTCTGTTGGAGAGGCCTTGAGACTTTGGCTTTCGAGCATGAATATGAGCAAGGAAGAGTGTGGAATATGGGTTTCGGTCATTTTGATTTTCATAACAGCAGTTTTAACAGGTTTTGGCGTTTTTCATAAAATAGCAAAATTTGGGGGAGCTGGGACGTTTGTTCCAATAACAGGATTTGCAAACGCTGTCGTCTCCCCGGCTCTGGAATTTCAAACAGAAGGCTTCATCCTCGGCGTTTCTTCCAAAATGTTTATCATAGCAGGACCTGTTATCGTCTATGGAACAATAGCTTCAATAGCTTCGGGAACCATTTGCTATATCATAAATTGTCTTGGAGGAAACATATGAAAAACAGGCGAGGAGTAATATGCTTTAAAAATCCCCCCTCAATTTTGGGATATGCTGCTGTTGCTGGGGACATGGAGGCAAACGGCCCTTTAAAAGGCAAATTTGACAAGGTTTTTGAAGGAGACATGGACGGGGAAAAATCATTTGAAAAAGCTGAAAGCAAAATGCAACTGTTTGCCGCAAAGCAAGCGCTCAAAAAGGCGAAACTTTCCCCAGATCAAATAGATATCGCGTTTGCTGGAGACCTTTTAAATCAATGCATAGGGACAAACTATGGATTGCGAGAGCTAAACATTCCATTTGCAGGAATATACGGAGCGTGTTCAACAATGGCGGAATCCATTTTGATTGGCTCAGTTTTTGTCTCGTCAGGATATGCTGACAAAGCAATTGCAATAACTTCTTCTCATTTTTGCGCTTCCGAGCGACAATTTCGGTTTCCTTTGGAATATGGAGGGCAAAGGCCGCTGACTGCTCAGTGGACCGCAACTGCTGCTGGAGCTGTTGTTTTGGGGAAGCAAGCTGAAGGAAAGGTTAACGTTAAAGCCGCTTGTGTTGGGGAAATAATCGACTATCAAATCAAAGATATGAACAACATGGGAGCAGCAATGGCGCCTGCAGCAGTCAACACAATAACAAAATTTTTTAAATCAACCAAAACTCAAGCCGAAGATTATGACATGATTTTAACGGGAGATTTGGGACAGGTTGGCTCGGTGATTTTGAGCCAAATTATGGACAAAGAGGGCTATCCATTAAAGGGAAAACACAGCGACTGTGGCCTTTTGCTTTTCGATAGGCAGCGTCAAGACGTCCATTCCGGGGGATCTGGATGCGGGTGTTCAGCTGCGGTTTTGTGTGCGGATGTTTTAAAGCGCCTGGAAACAGGAAAATTAAAACGCGTTTTGTTTATTGCAACAGGCGCGCTTATGTCTCCAACGGCAAACCAGCAAGGAGAAAGCATTCCGGGCGTTGCGCATCTTATTTTTTTGGAGGGCAATATAGGATATGGAAATTGCAATTAGTTTGTTAAAAGCGTTTTGCGTTGGCGGTTTAATATGTGTTGTTGGCCAAATTCTGCTGGACTACACCAAACTCACGCCAGCAAGGATTTTGGTTGGATTTGTTGTTTTAGGCGTTTTTTTGGGAACAATTGGAATATATAAGCCTGTTGTTGAATTTGCTGGAGCTGGGGCAACTGTTCCTCTAACAGGTTTTGGATATTTGCTCAGCGAAGGGGTCAGTCAGGCGGTTAAAACGCAAGGTTTGGTTGGCATTTTAAAAGGGGGACTTTGCGCTGGAGCGGCTGGAATAAGCGCAGCAATACTTTTTGGAATATTGGTTGCTTTAATTTTTAAGCCGAAAAAAAAGTAATGAGCCAAAAAATCACATAATATTCTTGCTTTTTACCAGGCGGATCAATTCTTTTGCGCAAAAGCTTGAAGATTTGTCGTTGATGAGACAGACGTTTGCAATGCGCTGATATTTTTTTTCCCGCTCGTCAAAAAGCCGCTTAATATCACCCATGCTTTTTTGAACAACTAGCGGCCTTTGGGAATTTTTTATCCTTTCCCAGCATATCTCAAAAGGAGTTTTAAGGAAAACAACATTTCCGCCAGCCAGGGCAAGATTTGCGTTTTCAGGGCGGCCAAGGAGCATTCCCCCTCCAGTTGAAACAACACAGTCGCTTGAGCTTTGCAAATCTTTCAAAAGTTCAGTTTCAAGATTTCTAAAATACAGCTCTCCGTGTTTTTGAAAAATTTCGAATATGTTCATATTTTTTGCTCTCTGAATCTCAATATCAGTGTCAATCAATTTAAGTTTTAATTTTTTGGAAATAATTTTTGCAACTGAAGTTTTTCCACACCCCATAAATCCACATAAATATATGTTTTTCATGATTTTTCCTCAGTTTTATGGATTTTTCATGTCTTTGATGAGATTTTTTATATCATTTTCATTATATATCGATCCGTTCCAAATTTTATGGGCGAAAACCGCCTGCCAAACCAACATAGTCATTCCGCCAAAAACCTTTGCTCCAAACATTTTTCCCGTCTTCATTAAAACAGTTTGCGTTGGATTATATATTAAATCGAAAATTGTTGAGCATTTTTTGCAAACTTCAAAAGAGACTGGAATTTCATTCACATTTGGAAACATTCCGCAAGGAGTCGCGTTTATTAAAAGATCATAGCTTATTTTCGGAATTTTATTTATGTTGACAATCTTAATTTTAGCGTTTTTTTGAATTTTTAAAATATCCGTCTTAAATTTTAAAGCTTTGGGAGATGAAGGATTTCTTAAAGCAATCGTCAAACTGCCCTTTTGAGAAACAATTTCAACCGCCGCCATTTTGCCAACGCCGCCGCATCCCAGAAGCAAAATTTCGCCGCAAAGAGAAATCCCCTCGGCTTCAACCGACTTCAAAAATCCCTCGATGTCGGTGTTATACCCTCTATATAAGCCATTTTCGAGCTTTTTAACCGTGTTGACTGCGCCATATTTGCTTGCCGTTTGGTCTAAAGAGATTAATTTTTCATACATATCAATTTTATATGGAATAGTCACATTAAATCCGTCCAGATTGTTAAATCCATGAAAAAATCTTCCCATTTCAGACATATCCAGATCAAACAGCTCATATGTTGAAAATTTATCACCACAAAGCTCAAATAAGCGTCTGTGTATCTGGGGCGAAAGGCTGTGGGAAAGGGGATGCCCCAACAATCCATAATTTTTTACCACTATTTCTCCTTTTTTGACAAAGCTAAAAAATATTCAAATTAATCTCTTTAGACCAAACGGCAAGCAAATATGGC
>CADBXQ010000060.1 GCA_902798675.1 Oscillospiraceae bacterium | reverse complement strand
AAATTTCATGCGCAAGACTTAAATTTTCTAAAATTTTCGCTGAATTTTTGATTGACCGGGATTCGCTTTCAAGCTCAACGTCCTCCCCATCCTCAATGGCCGCCTGCTGGATTTCACGAATCTGATCCGAAATGCTTTCAATTTGCTCGGATTTTGCGGCCTGATCGGCTTTTATTTTGCTAAGCTCATAGTTTATTTTTTTCAGACGTTCAAAGTGATATTGATATTTAGCTAAAATTTCATTCAAGTCGCCATAATTATCCAATATGTTCAAATGTTTTTCAGGAAAGAGCAAAATTTGACTATCCCTCTGGCCGTGAATGTTGACTAAAAAACCCCCGAGCTGACGCAGAACCGAAACATTAACCGGCATTCCATTAACTCTCGACATGGTCCTTCCATCAGCATAAATGTCGCGCTGAATGATGAGCTGATCGTCAGATATATCCCAGTCTTGGGCGCTAGCAAAATCCCGAACATCTTCCGAAAGATCCTGAAAAGTTGCGACAACAACGGCCTTTTTTTCCCCAGCCCGAACCATATTTTTCGAAGATCTTCCGCCAATTATGAAATTTATCGCGCCAATTATTATCGACTTCCCCGCCCCCGTCTCGCCCGTGAACAGGTTCATTCCCTTTCCAAAATCCAGCGTTGCTTTTTCAACAACAGCCAAATTTTTTATATATAGATTAATTAACAAGATTTTTCCCTCCTATTTTTAGCGCACTCAATCAAATTTTAGCCGACAATTTTTTTACTTAGGCAAGAACTTTTTTCGAACAAGTTTAAAAAAAGGGACATCTTTCAAATAAACAAGACGCAATGTTTTTTCACTTTTCCTGATTTTAACCCTGTCCCCACTGTTTAAAAGACACCTCTGAACCCCATCAACAACCAAATATGCTTGGTCTTTTTTTCCGATCTCAACAGTCAATTCCGCACCTTGAGAAAACAAATATGTCCTAGATATTAGCGAATGCGCACAAATTGGCGACATAGATATAAATTTGAGATTTGGGTCTGAAATAGGTCCACCATTTGCCAGTGCATAGGCTGTTGAACCGGTCGGAGTTGAAAATAAAACAGAGTCTGTCCGATATTCTATAACAAAATCGTTTTTTTCGAAAACTTTCAAATTAATCAAACTTCCCAAAACCGGCTTAACAAAAACCGCATCATTAACCGCGATATGCTTTTTGCCGCCATGCTCAATTTCAAGCAACATCCGCCTTTTTTCAGAATATGTTCCGCGAGATACCTGCTCAAGCTTTTTTAAATCATGCCCCTCTAAGCCACACAAAAACCCCATATGGCCGGCGTTTATCCCCAAAATCGGCATGTCAAATTTGACAGCATATTCACACGCAGCAAGAACCGTTCCATCCCCGCCAACCGCAATAATAAAGTCATATTTATGTATCATATCAACGCTTTGAACGTCAACCTCTCCATCAAAAAAACCCGAAATTTCCCGCTCAACAGCGCACTGGCAGCCCAATTTTTTCAAAAACAAAATCGCATCTTTGGCCTTTTGGATCGCTTTTTTCTTAGCCACATTGACAATAAAAAAAATTTTCATCAAGCAACAATTCCTCCTTTAAAACATGACTTGATATAAAAATATGCTACTGTTTATGGTTTTTATTAAAATTATCATGGGAATTTTTGACCAAATCAACAATCAAATCTTCATCAACGCTTCCAGAATCGCCTTTTTTCAAGGCAAACAAATATTCAATGTTTCCTTCGGGCCCTTGAATCGGCGAATAGTCCATATATATAACGCTAAAACCAATTTTCACACAAAACGCGTATATCTTTTTCAAAACCGCCTCATGAACCTTAAAATCCCTAACAACGCCCTTTTTTCCAACCTGATCTCTTCCGGCTTCAAACTGGGGCTTGATCAAAACAACCGCCACAGCATCTTCCTTCAAAAATCCATATAAAACAGGCAAAACGAGCGTTAGCGAAATAAATGAAACATCAACCGACGCAAAATCAATATCCTCCGGAACATGATCCTTAGTTAAATATCTTGCATTCACCCTCTCCAGGCTCATGACCCTCTGATCAACCCTGAGCTTCCAGGCAAGTTGACCATAACCAACATCCACAGCATACACTTTGCGCGCGCCGTTTTGAAGCATGCAATCCGTGAATCCGCCTGTCGACGCGCCAACATCCAAGCAAACAAGGCCAGAAAGATCAAGCTTCAGACCCAAAATCGCCTTCTCAAGCTTGAGGCCCCCTCTGCTAACATATTTAAGCGATCCTTTAATTTTTATTTCACAGTTTTCCAAAACCATTTCCCCAGCCTTGTCAACGCGCTCTCCATCAACCAAAACCACCCCGCTCATTATAAGCGCCTTTGCTTTTTCGCGAGATTGCTCAAGCCCTCTTTTTAAAATTAATTGGTCTATCCTGATTTTTTTCAACTGTTTAGCCCCTTCCGACAATTAAAAGGTTGTCATGCTCAATGTTTACCAAATTTTCTGAAACTTTTTGCTCCATGCTTTTATGGTCAAGTCCCAAATCCTCCAAGGCCGAATATACACGCGATTGGGGAACAAATGAATTGTCTATTGCAGTCAAACTCCACTTGCCGCTAAACCCATCCTGAGCCAAATCAGTAATTATATGTTCGCCGATTCCTCCGCGCTTTATCCCCTCTTCAAAAAAGAAAATTTGTCGATATTTTTTTAATTCATTCAAAATTTCTCGTTCAATTGGACATATCCTGCCAATCTTCATTACCGCAACAAAAATTCCACGCTTTTTTAAAGACTCCTTGGCCCTCAAAGCTTGGCCAACAAGCCTCCCATACGTCACAATCAAAACATCCGACTCGCCAATAACCCTATAGTCCACATCAAAGTCTTTATAATTTGCCAAAATCTCGTCCTGAACCCCCCTCGGATATCTCACCGCAACCAGTCCCGGAGTTTCATATATCGCGCGCTTTAGCATCCCCTCCAGCTCAGCATAGTTGCAAGGGCAGTAAAGCGTCATGTTTGGAATGGAAGTCAAAAAAGCCGTGTCAAAAACGCCTTGATGGGTCTCGCCGTCTTCCCCAACAATCCCCGCCCTGTCAACACAAAGCACTATGTGTTCGTTTTGTATTGCAGCGTCGTGAACAATCTGGTCATATCCTCTCTGCAAAAACGTTGAATACACCGCAAAAATCGGAATCATTCCAGAAGCTGCAAGCCCAGCTGCATATGTCACAGCGTGTTGCTCTGCAATCCCAACATCAAAAAATCTGTTTTTGAAATTCTCCCTAAATTTGCGCAACCCCGTTCCGCCCTCCATAGCCGCCGTTATCGCGCATATTTTTTTATCTTTGGCCGCCAAATTGCAAAGCTGCTCGCCAAAAACAGAGGAAAATGAAACCCTGTTTTTCAAATCTAAAACCCCATTTTTGATGTCGAAAGGCCCAACTCCGTGATATAACCCGGGATTTTTTTCAGAACGAACATATCCCTTGCCTTTTTGAGTGAAAACCTGGATAATCGCAGGCCTTTGGGTTTGATTTGCCCAATTAAGCGCTTGAAATAAATCACGCATATTGTGGCCATCAACCGAGCTTAGAAATGAAAAACCAAGGTCCGTGAAAAAATTTGATTTATATACTATTTTTTTGAGAGTGTCTTTAGAATTTTTGATTTTGCTTTTCGCGATCTCCCCAACCAAAGGAATCTTTTCCAAAACCTCATCCAAAACAACTCGGGTTGAAATATAGGCCTGATTAGCTCGCATGCTTGAAATATATCGCGAAAAACTCCCAACCGTCTCTGAAATGGACATGTTGTTGTAGTTCAAAATTATTATCAAATTATCAAGGTCAGAAATGTTGTTTAGCGCTTCATATGCCATGCCGCCCGTCAACGCTCCATCTCCAATAACAGCGATGACTTTATGCTTTGTTCCCTTTAAAAGCTCAGCTCTTGCAAATCCGCACGCAGCCGACAGCGAAGTTGACGCATGCCCAGAAATAAAAACATCGTGTTTGCTTTCAAATGGCTTAGTAAATCCTGATATGCCGCCTTTTTTTCGAATTGTGTCGAAAATATCAAACCTGCCTGTCAGCAACTTGTGCGCATAGCATTGATGCCCAACGTCCCAAATAATCTTGTCATTCGGCGAATCAAACGTTTTGTGTATGGCAACTGCGATCTCAACAACTCCCAAATTCGAAGCCAAATGCCCCCCATTACAAGAAACTGTTTGGATTATTTTTTTTCTGATTTCTGCGCATAAAGCCTCAAGTTCAGCCAAAGACAGCTCGTCCAAATCTTTTGGCGATTTAATATGATTAAGTATTTTATATCCATTCATAAATAAATTGCGGAAATCATATATTCCCCAACCTACACCACCTTTAATTTCAAATATGTTTTCTATTTCGGAACAATCAACGCTATGACGATTCCAACAAGAGCTCCGCCCAAAACTTCCAAGGGAGTGTGACCTAACTGTTCTTTTAATTTTTTAGTTTCTTCATCATCATCTTCTAAATATTCAAAATTATCCAAATTTTTGTTAAAAATATTTAACCTGTTTTTGATCTCTTTTTGCTTTATGTCGGGGATATCCAAAACACCAACCATTCTGTTAATAACCTTTGCTTGCTCGCCGGACGACCGCCTAACCCCAGTCGCATCATACATAACAACAATCGCCAAAACTGAAGATATCGCAAACATTGGAGACCCCACTCCACACTCCCTGCTAACCGCTATCGTCAAAGCGCAAACAGTTGCAGAATGAGCGCTGGGCATCCCTCCAGACCCAAAAAGACGCTCAGCATCAAAACGCTTCTCCCAAATCAAAACAAACAAAGTTTTTAAAACCTGAGCAACAATCCAAGAAACAAAAGCGCAAATCAAGCAATAGTTATATGAAAAAAATTTCCCCAAAACACTCAAAAATTCCATAAATTTCCCCTCAAAAAATCGTCAAATGAGCCTAAAAAACTATCGATCCCGAAAAAGCAAAAACTCGGTCAAATCCAAAAGAAACCGATTGCGAGGCAATTTGTTTAGCTCAAAAATGGCATTTTCAGTATACTGCTGCGCCCCCAACAACATCCAATATATCATCACGCGTCTGAAATGCGAGCCCAAGCGCAAGGGCATATTTGTTGACCGTTTCAATTTCGTTTTCATCCGCCCCAGCTGCAATCGCCCCCAAGCAGCACGCGGCTTGTATTAATGAAGAAGTTTTATATTGACTCATCATTTCAACTTTTTTCCAATCCGCTCCATTTTTTTCAAGCAACATGTCCATATCCTGGCCCCCAACCATCCCGCGAAAGCTCGACATTTTGCTCAAAAATTTACAAGCCTTTAATATTTTAGCATCATCAAGTCCAAAATTTTTTGCAAGGGTTAAAATTTCAAAAGCAGAAAGAAAAAATCCATCACCCGCCAAAACAGCAGTCGCTTCATCATATTTAACATGACAAGATGGCTTTCCCCGGCGCAGATCATCATCGTCCATGCAGGGCAGATCGTCATGAATTAATGAGCCAACATGAATATATTCCACAGCACACGCAAAGCAGACAGCATCCTCCAATTTTCCGCCAAACATATCGCAAACCGCCAAAGTCAAAATAGGTCTAAGCCTCTTGCCTCCGCTGGTTAAGCTATATCTCATTGCATCGCAAACACATCCCCAGACAGGAGACTCAAGCGGCAATATTTTTTCTAGCCAATAATTTATAAAATCGACATATTTATTAAGCTGTTGTTTAAAATTCACAAAACTCAAACCTCCGCTTTGGGGCTTTTCATATATTCAACCCTAAGTTTTGCATTGTCAAGCTCCCTGCGACACTTCGAACAAAGCTCAACCCCCAAAGAATATAAATCCAAATTTTTTTCTAAAGCCAAGTCCTGGTTTTCAAGCTCCAAAACAACCTCTTCAAGCCGCTTGAAAGCCTGATCAAAGGACATCTTTTCAACTTCATGATCCACAATAAAAACTCCAATCAAATCTTATTTTTTTTAACAACCAAAACATTTAATTCTCCATCAAAAAATTTAATATTCAAAATATCCCCAACTCCAGCCCCAGAAGCCGCGCTCAAACATTTCCCGCTCTCATCAAAAGCAACCGCATATCCCCTTTTTAAAACATTATCCGAGCTTAGAATTTTAAGCAACTTGTCACAAATATTAAGTTTATTATAATATTTCTCCAACAGTTGACAAATTAAAAAATCAAGTCTTTCTTTCAATTTACTCAAATATTCATAGTAGCGTAATATATAATTTCTTGGCGACAAATAATCAAGCCTATTTTTTAAATCCAAGGTTAAAGTCTGATATTTATCAATGTTGTTTTTTATAATCATGTTTATAATTTCACGCATATTATCTATTTTATTAATCAATTCAACTTTATCAAGACTCACCATCTCAGCCGCAGCAGAAGGCGTTGGAGCCCTCAAATCCGCAGCCAAATCGCAAAGACAAAAATCCGTCTCGTGGCCAACCGCCGAAACAACCGGCGTTTTCAGCGCACATATCTTCCTGACAACCCCCTCGTCATTAAAAGGATCCAAGTCCTCGCTCGATCCGCCGCCTCTTCCAACAATCAAGACGTCCAAACCGTCCTGATCAGCAACTCTCAAAGCTTTTGATATCGACGACGCCGCGCCATTGCCCTGAACCAAAACATCATATACAAAAAGCGTTAAAACTGGAAGCCTCCTCGACAAAACTTGAATTATATCCTGTAAAGCTGCCCCGCTTCGAGCCGTCACAACGCCGATTGATCTGACACTTTTTGGAATCTGTTTTTTATTTTTAGAGTCAAATAAACCCTCATCAAAAAGTCTATTTTTTAAATCATCAAGCTTTTTTTGAATCAGGCCATGCCCATCTTTGCTCATTCTCGCAACATAAATTTGATATGCTCCGTCGCGCTCATAGACACTCACATCGCCGCTTAAAACAACCGACATCCCATTTTTTGGAAAAAATTCAACGCAATCCGCCTGCTCACGAAACATAACGCACTTGATTGATGAATTTTCGTCTTTGAGGGTGAAATACATATGCCCTGATTTATGATGTATAAAGTTGGATATTTCGCCCTTGATTGATATATTATAGAATATTTCTTCATATGAAAAAATTTGTTTTATAAATTTGTTAACATCCGAAACAGTATAGCAAAACATTTTCAATCACCATATAAAATAAAACAATAACTAATTAATTTTCTTTCAAATTAATAGATTTAATAAAACTTCCAAGAACGCCATTAACAAAGGATGGCCCATCATCCGCAAAATATTCCTTTGCAAGCTCAACAGCTTCGTTTATCGAAACTGGCGGGTCGACATCCTGAACATATAATATTTCATAGAATGATATTTCAAGTATTGCACGCAAAACCATCGGTATTCGATCTATTTCCCAATTTTTTAGAAAAAATTTTATCTTTTCATCTATTTCCGTCCTGTGTTGCAAAACCCCAGCAATGATTTTCTTGGAATATTCATTCAGCTTTATTTCCTCCATTTCGGCAGCAATGCGAAGCAGCTCTTCAAACCCCAGATCCAAAAAAAATGACTCAAAAACAATCAAAAAAGCATTTTCCCGCGCTTTATGTCTGTTCATAATATATCACCCACAACAACCTTTTTTCAACATATCGAATAAAAATCAATCGATACATAAATCCATAACATACACATTAACACTTGAAACAACCAGCCCTGTCATGTTCTGGACGACATTTTTAATCTGATCTTGAATTTTTTCGCACACCTTTTGTATGGGATACTCCGGCTTCAAAACAACAGCGCAAGTGAGCGCAACCGTCCCGCTGTCAACCTCAAAT
>CADBXQ010000059.1:5236-5660 GCA_902798675.1 Oscillospiraceae bacterium | reverse complement strand
CCGCCATTTTTTAGGTGTATTGTAAAAATATTTTTTTTTTTTTTTTCCGAGCAATCGGCCAAAAGGGTCGCGCTAACGGGAGATATCGCCCCAATCTGATCGCAAATATACGGCATAATTTCCGAGTCAAAAATATTTGGATTATACTTGGGATATATATATATAGCCTTTAATTTTAGACTTTCTTTTAAAAAATCTTCACATTTTGATAAATCTTTCCTGAAAATTAAAATATCCGACTTAATAAAAATTTTAATATATGAACCATCTTTAGCTTTAATAATCTTTAAAATTTGAGTTTTGTCAAAATTTCCAAAAACATCCCTGAAGCCGTCCAACCTCCCAAATATATTAAATAAATCATTCATAATAACCATAACTCTTTCTATAATTTATAGTGTATTGCAATAAAAAATCAACAAAA
>CADBXQ010000059.1:0-5196 GCA_902798675.1 Oscillospiraceae bacterium | reverse complement strand
CTAATGTCTATTATATTCTAATATATCACATTTTTTTGATTTCACCCAGCAAAACTTCAACAATTTTTTCCTCTTCTATTTTTCTTTCAATTCGACCTTTTTTAAAAAGCAAAGCCTGTCCATCCCCGCCAGCTATTCCGATATCAGCGTCTTTTGCCTCCCCCGGCCCATTAACCGCACAGCCCATTATTGCGACTTTTAAAGGCTTTTTCACGCCTTCCAATTCTTTTTCAACTTTTTTTGTTAAATTTATGATGTCTATCTTAGTTCTTCCACATGTCGGGCAAGAAACGACTTTAATATAATTTTTTTCTAAATTAACCGATTTTAAAATATCACGCGCAACTCTAATTTCTTCAACAGGATCACCGGTCAAAGAAACCCGAATCGTCTCTCCGATTTCGTCAGCCAGCAAAGATCCAATCCCAATCGCTGATTTTAAAACGCCCATCTGGCGCGTCCCAGACTCAGTAACCCCCAAATGCAGAGGATATTCACACACTTCGCTTAGCATCCTATACGCCTTTATTGTTGAAACAACGTCCGAGGATTTCACAGAGACAATTATGTCATTAAAGTCAAATTTTTCCAACATATTGATACTATTTAGAGCGCTTTCCAATAAAGCCTCCGGTTTTGGGCCAGAATATTTATAAAGTAAATGCTTTTCCAGCGAGCCCGAATTAACGCCAATTCTTATTGGGACATTTGCATTTTTACACGCCAAAACAACTTCTTTAACCTTGCTTTGATCCCCTATATTTCCGGGGTTTATCCGAATTTTGTCCGCTCCCGCCCTGACAGATTCAATCGCCAGCCGATGGTCAAAATGAATATCTGCAACAACAGGAATTTCAACCTGATTTTTTATCGCAGGAATCAGGCGCAGGTCATCAAAGCTTGGAACAGCAACCCGAACAATATCGCAGCCAGCCTTTTCCAGCTGCTTTGCCTGCAAAACGTTGGCTTCAACATCTCGTGACAGCTTATTCAGCATAGACTGAACATATATTTTTTTCCCATCAAACCTATATCCATTTTTCAAAGCAACAGCTTTCAATCTCCTGCGCATTATCAATTATACCTCCAATTTTAAAAAAAAGCAAAAATATCTTTCAAAGTTGTAAATATAAACAAACAAATCAAGGCAAATATTCCAAACAAATTAATATAATTTTGAATTTCTTTTTTTATCTTCTTTCTAAATATCAACTCAATCAGCAAAAATACAAAACGTCCCCCATCCAGCGCCGGAAATGGCAATAAATTAAACAGACCAATATATATTGAAAGTAGTGGAAAAAAAGAGAGAATTGACAAAATATTTAGACTTTTATTTTCGCTCACAGATTTTGCAAAACCAACAGGACCCGAAACGCTGTCGATTGAAACTTTGCCGGTTATCAAATCACACATAGAAACATATGTTAATTTCACTATAAATATTGAACTATTAAAGCTTTGTTTGAAAAAATTCGAAAAATCCAGCCTGTCAGACTCAAGAGACACTCCTAAAATTTTTTGATTTTTTCCATTTATTTCAGTAAAATATCCTACGTCATTTAATTCAATCAATTCACCATTTCTCAAAACAGTCAAATTTATCAGATCAGAATCATCTATTCTCGACATTTCAAATGATAGGTCGCTTGAGCCAAAAATTTGATGGTTATTTATATTTTTTATGTCATCCCCAACTTGAATCTTGTCTTGCTCGGAAGTGACTGAGGCGACTTTGGTTGAAACGAAGCTTCCTTGAGAGAGCAAAATAATGGAAACTGCTAAAAAACCGCTCAGAATATTTACCAAAGACCCCGCAATAATAACAATAATTCGTTTATATATGGCTTGGTTATCAAATTCATCATCATCTATCGCAACATATCCACCAATTGGAAAAATCCGGATTGAATACTTGGTTTCGCCCCTATTCCAGCTAAAAATTGGGGGGCCAAAGCCGATCGAAAAGGCATTAACCTTTATTTTGTTGAGTTTTGCTGTCAAAAAATGACCAAGCTCATGAAAAACAATTATCACTCCGAAAAGCAGTATGGTTAAAATAATCGCCATAATCATGGCCTCCAAATGAAAAATTATATATTAAAATAATTATCAACAAACATTCTAGTTTTTTTGTCTATTTGCAAAATTGATGATATGGAAACAATATTATCGAAATTTTGCATTTTTATCGCTTCCATAACACATTTCTCAATATCTAAAAATTTTATCTTTCCATTCAAAAAAAGCTCAACTGCTCTTTCATTTGCCGCGTTAACAATAGTTGGATATAATCCGCCTTTATCTATGGCTTTTCGACAAATATTAATGCATTTAAATGTTTTGTGATCCGGTTCATAAAAATTCAACTCACTGCATTTTGTTAAAGATAAAGACTCAACTTGCGAACCAACCCGATCGGGATATGTCAACGCATATTGAATGGGTATGCGCATATCCGGAAAACCCAATTGAGCAATAATAGAATTATCGATATATTTAACGGCTGAATGCAAAATACTTTGAGGATGAATAATAATTTCAACATCATTAGGAGATTTATCAAAAAGCCAAACCGCCTCAATCAGCTCCAACCCTTTATTCATCATGGTTGCGCTGTCTATGGATATTTTGTTTCCCATTTTCCAATTTGGATGGTTTAAAGCGTCTTCAACCGTTGCGTTTTCAAGCCACTTGCGAGATTTTCCCCAAAAAGGCCCGCCAGAAGCCGTCAGTATAATTTTAGATATTTGCTTGGATTGGTTCCCTTGGATACACTGAAAAATTGCAGAATGTTCGCTATCTACGGGAAAAATTCGAGAACCATGTTTTTTGGCAGCTTTAATCACTAATTCTCCGCCCGTAACCAAAGTTTCTTTATTCGCCAAAGCAACATCTTTACCGCTCTTAATCGCACACATAGTGGGTAAAAGCCCTGAAATCCCAACCAAAGAATTCAAAACCATGTCTGCTGATTCCATGGACGCAGCTTCGCACAACCCCTCGGCGCCAGAAACAACTTTAAAAAAACAATCCTTAAGATTTAACTTTAATTTTTTATATAAACCTTCATCAAATATGCAGACCAATTCCGGTTTAAACTTTCTGGATTGCTGCTCAATCAGTTTAATATTTTTGTTTGCTGTTAAAGAAACAACGTTTATTCCCAAATTGTCCACAACGCTCAAGGCTTGCGTTCCTATAGAACCTGTGCTGCCAAGCAAACTTAGATTTTTCACCATATTTAAAACTCCTAAAATTTAAGAATAAATTCTTTTATTTATTAATAATTGGAAAAATGCGGATTATGGGGTATAAAATAGCAAAAACTAAAATTAAACTGTCAAATCTATCTAAAATCCCGCCATGTCCCGGCATTATACTACCGAAGTCTTTTATTTTATACTGTCGCTTGATTATTGAAGCAACGAGATCCCCCAGTATAGAAAATACTATTCCAATCAAAATTATCGCAAATAACGCAATAAAATTCACATGTATATCACTATATATCACTGTTAAAAAGACGAAATTATACGCAACCATCGAAACTATAGCAAACGCCACCCCTCCCAAAACGCCCTCAACAGTCTTGTTCGGACTAATGTTTGGAGCCAATTTATTTCGGCCAAACCTGGTTCCAACAAAATACGCGCCTGTGTCACAAATCCATGAAATAAACAAAAACAGCAGTATATAATATAAACTATATGGAGAAAAATTGTCTCTTATGTAAATTATATTAGTCATAAAGTGAATTGTACATAAACAAAAGGAAACACAAAAAGTTAATTCACTAACTCTTATTTTTTCATGATTTTTCAACAAAACCAACACTAAGCAAACAAAATATAACATGGTTAAAATCAAACGCCAGTCTAAAATTTCACTAATATTTAAAAAAGGGAAGACAAATGCATAAATTCCCGAAGATATAAAAGAAAAAACAGATTTATCATATATTTTAGTCATTTTAAATATTTCATACACCATGATGGAACATATTACAGAAACCGAAAAATTTAAAACTAAAGTTTCATAAAATAGCAAAATCAAAAATGTCAAAAATATTCCAATTCCTGCGCTTAAAATTCTCACTTTCACAAGCCACACACCTCATTTAACCCCGCCATATGTCCTGTTTCGTTTGTTATATTCCTCAATCGCCATGTCAACATGCCTGGGTCTAAAATCCGGCCACAATATGTTTTTCATAAAATAAAATTCAGCATAGGCCGATTGCCATATCAAAAAATTCGAAATCCTGCATTCACCGCTCGGCCGAATCAAAAGATCAACACTTGGCAAACCTTTTGTGTATAAATTAGACTCGAGCACTTGCTCGTTGATTTCGTCCAAGTCTATTTCACCGTTTTTAACCAAAAAAGCGATCTTTTTCGCAGCGTTTTTGAGCTCATCTCGCCCTCCATAGTTGATCGCGATTCCAAAAATCATCCCCGTATTTTTGCTAAATTCTTGTTCGATTTGGTTCATTTTATCTATCATATCTTCGCTAAACGCGCTGAGATCTCCAAAAAATCTTATTCTAACATTATATTTTAAATATGATCGCATATTTTTCAAATAGTTTTTAATCAACTTCATCAGCCCGTCAACCTCATCTTTAGGCCTTTGCCAATTCTCGGTTGAAAAAGCATATAGAGTTAAAACTTCAACGCCTATTTTATTGCAATGCAAAACGACTGATTTTATAGATTTTGCGCCAGCAATATGACCGGCCTTTCTTGGAAGCCCCCTTTTGCTGGCCCAGCGCCCGTTTCCGTCCATTATTATGGCAACATGTTTTGGTATGTTCAAAATATCACCTCACCAAGCAAAGCATCAAAAGGGAGCTCAGAATTTGCTCCCCCAGGATTTTCATTTGAGCTAAATTTCTAAAATTTCTTTTTCTTTTAAAGCGGACATCTCATCAATCTTGTTTATGTATTTATTAACCAAGTCTTGAATTTCATCCTCTTTATCTTTTATTTCATCTTCGCTAACAGAATTCTCTTTTTTTAGAGCCTTTATTTTATCCATGGCATCCCGTCGAATATTTCTGATTGCAACTTTAGACTCTTCTTTTATTTTGTTTATATCTTTAACAATTTCTTTCCTTCTTTCCTCGGTCAACTGCGGAAAAACAAGGCGCAAAACTTTGCCGTCATTGGTTGGATTTATGCCAATATCAGCCTG
>CADBXQ010000058.1 GCA_902798675.1 Oscillospiraceae bacterium | reverse complement strand
GGCGCTGAGGCTATGGTTGCTGAAACTGAAACGGAAAACAGCTCAATGAGCGCAAGCCCCCATTTTCCAAACCAACCCAGCCTATCGCGAATCCAAATTTCAATTTTTTGGGAAAACAACAGTATGCCGGCGCAGGAGGAAAATGACAAAAGAAATGACAAGCCAACCGCCGACGTTGGGGAGAAAAATAAAATGATCGAGGCGCCAAATAACAAGTTTTTGAGCCTGTCTGTTTTTTTGCCGGAAAGAATTGCAGCGGCTGAAGCTGTGGCCATTATTGAGGCTCGAACTGCAGAAGGAGCAAACCCGACCATGGCAACAAATGACACTAGGCACATCCCCAAACCAAAAATGCATTTTCTTTTTGACATATTCATCAATTTGAAAAAGAACATTAAAAATGTTGATATAATTGAAATATGAAGGCCTGAAATTGAAAAAATGTGACTGAGGCCGCAGCGGTCTGTGGCGCGACTTATTGAAAACGGAATCCTGTCTTTTCGACCAAGCAAAAGCCCATTAACCACAGCGTTTTGAGGAAATTTAACCGCTTTGCATATTGAGGATTCAAGGCTGTCTCGAAGGCGCAAAAATGGCGCTAAAACATCAAATTTTCGATTTGTTTGAATTTCGTCTTCTGATGCAAACCTTCCTTGAAGATAGGCGCATTTAGCGACATTTGAGTTGAATATGCTGGGTTGGCTTTCGCTTGAGGGGCTTGAAAGAAACATTTGCGCGCATATTTCATCACCATAATCGCAGTCAATTTCATATTTAGTGTATATTTTTATGTTGAAAGGGATAAAAAACTGTCTGTTTCCAATTTTTGATACGCGGAGTATGTAGCAATTGCTTTGATTTGCATAATTGGCCATCTCAGCAACCGTTCCAACAACTTTTTGACTTGTTGATTTAAATTCAACTGCCGGGTTATATACAAAAACAGCATGGAAGCAAAAGCAAAGCGAGCCAACAGCCGAGGTTAAAAATAAAAGCCACAGCCTCTCAAAAGGAATGAATTTTTTCAAAACAAAGCAAACAACAAACCCAAAAATGAGGGCAATGAAAGGAATATAGAAAAAATCAAAACCAACAAAAGCAGTTGCCATAACTCCAAAAACAAACGCTCCCAAATGCCTCGAAGCGCAGCATACTCGCACTATAAATCACCTAAACCTTGCTTCTTCTCTTTGAACTATTTTACCGTTAATGTCTCTGAAATTGCCCATGGCTATCGTCACAACGTCAACTATATAGCCAATGCCCAAACACCCTCCGGTTAAAAACCAAATAATTCCCGTTCCAATTTTGCCGCAATAAAACCTGTGAACTCCCATGGCGCCGAGAACAATGCTAAGAATCAGGGTTACAAACCAGTCTCGATCACTATATTGTTCGTTAAAGTTTATGTGGACGTGAGTTTGCGTGTAATGTGCGTTTTGAGCGCTTGACCCGCAGTTTGGGCAAAAATTCCCTTCAGATTGTCTCCCGCAATTATTACAATACATAAAAAACAACTCCTATATTATAAATTTTTTGAATCAATTAAAGATTTTCCTGTCATTTGGGCGGGTTTTTCCATGCCAAGTATATCAAGCATTGTTGGGGCGACATCAGCAAGTTTGCCTCCGTTTTTTTTGAGCTCGCAGGCATATCCAACAATTGCGAATTTGACAGGGTTTGTTGTGTGTGAGGTGAATGGTTTGTTTTCCTTGTCCAGCATTTTTTCAGCGTTTCCATGGTCTGCGGTGATAATCATAACGCCATTTGCTTTTTTTATTGCTCGCGAAACCTTTCCAACACACTCATCAACAACTTCAACTGCTTTGACGGTTGCGTTAAAAATGCCAGTGTGGCCAACCATATCACAATTAGCATAATTTAAAATAATAACATCATATTTTTTCGATTCTATTCTCTTGATGACCTCATCCGTGACTAAATATGCGCTCATTTGGGGCTTTAAGTCATATGTTGCGACGTTTGGAGATTTTATCAAAACCCGATCTTCATTTTCGAATTTTTCCTCTCTTCCGCCGTTGAAAAAGAAGGTGACGTGAGCATATTTTTCAGTTTCAGCAATTCGCAATTGACGAAAACCCTGTTTTGATACGCATTCACCAAATGTGTTTTCCAAGATTTGAGGCTTGAACGCAACATGAACGTTTTTTATGGTCTCGTCGTATTGCGTCAAACACACAAAAAATGGGTTCAAAGCGCCGCCGTTTCGGTCAAATCCGGAAAAATCAGAGGAAACAAAAGCTCTGGTCAATTCTCGAGCCCTGTCCGGCCTGAAATTAGCGAATATAACGCTGTCATTTGAGCCAATCGACACATCTTCAACACAAACTGTCGGAACAACAAATTCGTCTGTTATGTTGTTTTGATATGATAATCTAACCGCTTCAATTGCGCTTTTTGCCTTTTGCCCGACGCCGTTTGCAATCGCCATATACGCTTTTTCAACCCTGTCCCAGCGGTTGTCGCGATCCATAGCATAGTATCGCCCGGAAACTGTCGCGATTTTTCCAACGCCAATTTCTTTCATTTTTTGCTCAAAATCTTTTAAAAAGTTGACTGCAGAAGTTGGGCAAACGTCTCGACCATCTGTGAACGCGTGGATATATACGTTTTTTAGATCGAAATTTTTTGCCATTTGAATGGCGCCATAAAGGTGAGCCAGGTGGCTGTGGACCCCGCCGTCGGACAAAAGGCCCATAATATGAAGAGCTGAAGCGTTTTTTTTGCAGTTTTGCATTGCTTGGATTAAAACTTCATTTTTAAAAAACTCGCCGCTTTGGATAGCGCTTGTTATTCGAGTTAGGTCTTGATAGACAATTCTTCCTGCTCCGATGTTTGTGTGGCCAACTTCGGAATTTCCCATCTGCCCCTCTGGAAGCCCAACAGCCATTCCAGACGCGTCTATGCTGGTTGTTGGACTGGTGTTAAAAATTTTGTCTATATTTGGAGTTTTAGCCGCAACTATTGCGTTTGCATATTCTTCTTTACTGTCGCCAAAACCGTCTAAAATGATAAGAATCAAAGGCTTTTTCGCCATATCTAAATCCTCCAAAGTTTTATTGAAGCATAGTTAACACGCATCGCATTTTTCATCTGTTTTTGCCGGCAAAGTTGATGATTGAAGAAAAATCAGCCGGTCTCAAAGACGCTCCGCCAATCAGCCCTCCGTCTATGTCGTCCTTTGAAAGCAAACATTCACAGTTGGTTGGGTTCATAGATCCGCCGTATAGTATTCTCAAGGCTTGCGAAGCGCTCGATCCAAAAATCTGCTCAACCGTTTTTCGAATCGTTCCGCAAACCTGAGCAGCTTGATTTGAAGTTGCTGTTTTTCCAGTTCCAATCGCCCAAACTGGCTCATAGGCTATGATGACATTTTTCATTTGTTCGATTCTAAGCCCTTTAAGAGCAACTTTTGTTTGAATGGAGACGATCTCGGTTGTTGTCTTGTTTTCGTGTTGTTTTAATGTTTCGCCAACGCAAACAATTGCAGTCAGCCCCGCGTCCAGCGCAGACAAAAGCTTTAAATGGACAGTTGAACTTTTTTCAGCAAAATACTGCCTTCGTTCGCTGTGACCCAGAATCACATGGGAAACGCCGATTTCTTTGAGCATATATGCTGAAATTTCGCCTGTGTATGCTCCAGATCTGGCAAAGTGACAGTTTTGGGCTCCAATTTGCATGTTGCTGCCAGCCGCTTTTGATATGGCAGTTTCGATGCTTGTGAATGGGGGGCATATCACAACATCACAATTTGCGTTTTTGACCAGGGGCCTAAGCGATTTTATGAGACTTTCTGTTTGAGCTCGATTGTTGTTCATTTTCCAGTTTCCCACGATGATTGCCCGTTTATTTGATTTGTTCATGTTAAAAAAACACCAGCCTTAAAAAATGAAATGATAAAAACTAATCTATTTCGGATATACAGGCAACTCCCGGGAGATTTTTTCCTTCCAAAAATTCTAAAGAAGCGCCTCCGCCGGTTGAAATGTGGGTCATTTTGTCGCCAAAACCGAGAGTGTTGACTGCGGCTGCAGAATCTCCTCCGCCAATGATTGTTGTTCCGGTCGACTCTGCCATGGCTTTTGCGATGCTAAGCGTTCCGCCAGCAAGCTGTGGATTTTCAAAAACACCCATGGGACCGTTCCAAATTATCGTGCTTGCGGATTTGACTGCGCTTGAAAAAAGTGTTATTGTTTTTGGCCCGATGTCAACGCTCATCCAATCCGGATCCATTTTGTCTGCTGGGCAGATTTTAGTTTCAACCTTGGCGTCGATTGGGCTTGGAAATTTTTCGATCATGACGTTATCTATTGGGAGCATCAAATTGATTTGTCGAGCTCTTGCTTTTGCCATCATTTCCTGGCAATATTCGATTTTGCTGTCATCAACCAGGGAAGTTCCGACATTATATCCCTTGGCTTTTAAAAATGTGTATGACATTCCTCCGCCAACAACCAGGGCATTAACCTTGTCTATGAGATTTTCAATAACATTTAGTTTATCTTCAATTTTTGCTCCGCCCAATATTGCAACAAATGGGCGAACGGGGCTTTCGACTGCGTTTCCCAGGAAATGTAGCTCCTGTTTCATTAAATATCCTATGGCAGATTCTTTGATATATTTCGTCACGCCAACGGTTGAGCAATGAGCGCGGTGGGATGAGCCGAAAGCGTCATTCACAAAGACCTCAGCAAGGCTTGCAAGTTCTGAGCTAAAGCTGTCTTGATTTTTGGTTTCTTCTTTGCGATAGCGTGTGTTTTGTAGCAAAACAACATCGCCGTCTTTCATAGCATCCACAGCTGCTTTTGCGTTTTTTCCAACAACATTGTCATCAGCAGCAAAAACGACTGTTTTTCCAAGTTTTTGCGAGAGTCTTTTTGCGACTGGTTCTAAAGAAAGATCCGAGACAGGTTTTCCGCCAGGCTTTCCCATATGGGAACACAAAATCACTTTGGCTTTTTTTTGAATCAACTTTTCAATTGTTGGGATAGACCGAGAAATCCTGTTTTCATCGGTTATTTCGCCGTCTTTCAAAGGAACGTTAAAATCGCAACGAACCAAAACCTTCCTGCCTGAAACGTTTAAGTGATCGATTGTTTTTTTGTTTGAAAAATTCATAAAATTCAACGCCTTTCGCATTTAAATAATTATTTATCTAACCAAGTTTTAAAATTGTAGCATAGTATATACATGTTAAAGATAAAAACTCAAAAAACCACAGTTCACATTATATATCAAAAAAAAATTTTTTCAAGTCCCAAACAACAAAAATATAAAATAAATTTGTTTGGGTTTAGATATGCATTTCATACGCTGTCGAAAAATTTATTACAAAAATAGAAAAAACAAATTTTTTTG
>CADBXQ010000057.1 GCA_902798675.1 Oscillospiraceae bacterium | reverse complement strand
GCCGAGCCGAGCCGAGCCGAGCCGAGCCGAGCCGAGCCGAGCCGAGCCGAGCCGAGCTATGCTATAGTTTTGCCCTTTTATATGAATATGTTGGCTGTTTTGCTTTGTTGGGAAATGGCCGTTGTTTTGGTTGCGCTAAAAGAGCGCTTTGTTGGGATTTTTTGCCTTCTGGAGCGTTCCTTTGGCGCTTCCTTTTTATTTTAGGTGTGCGCTTGGAAAGGGAAGGGGGGTGAGGCAGGATCTTGGTAAAAAATTCAAGTTTAATAATTTATAATAATATTCACAAATAAATATTTTATTTACTTTAAGGAGGTAATGATTATGCTAAAGAAAAATCACAAAAAACTTGTTCCGCTGGCCATGGTGC
The DNA here is from genome assembly GCA_902798675.1 of Oscillospiraceae bacterium. Classification (GTDB taxonomy): domain Bacteria; phylum Bacillota; class Clostridia; order Oscillospirales; family Ruminococcaceae; genus RUG12519. The sequence continues at coordinate 10,565 of CADBXQ010000057.1, read as the reverse complement.
TGATTATGGCAGCATTACTGGTTTTTGGCCTTTCGATGAATGTTTTTGCTGGGACGGGGAAAAATGGCGTTATTGAGGCACCAAAATGTGTGGTTAAAATTCAAGGCGATTCCTCACGTTGTATGAAAAAATCAGATCTGGTTCAGCTGGAAACAACCCTTTGCGAAGGCGCAAAATTTGAGGGATTTGTCGGCGGGGATCCTGAGGTTGCAACCGTTAATAGCCATGGTGTCGTCAAAGCTGTTGGGCCTGGCGAGACGACAATCACAGCAAGAGCAAGATTAAAAGGCAGCAGTAAAATTTACACAGCAACTTGCAAGGTCATAGTTACAGGATTGATTGCTGAGTCCATAGAAGCCAACCGCACCGGTGCAACCACCGTTGAAGCCACCGTTAAAGGCACTGCCTACGGCACGTATGGCAAAAAGATTGTTGACGGCAAGCTTAGCGAAGCCGGCATCGAAGACGTTATGGATATTGAAGGAATCGATGTCAACATCAAAGACACCGTCATCCTTCAAAACGGAGGCACACTCAACGTCAATGACGGCGTCACACTCAACGTCAGTCAAGGCAGCACACTCAACGTCAACTACGGCACACTCAACTTCAACGGCTACATGCTCAACGTCAATGATGGCGGCAGACTCAACGTTAATGATGGCGGCACATTCAACGTCAACGGCCCACTCAACGGCAGCCACACACTCAACGTCAATAGCGGCGGCACACTCAACTTCAGTAACCTCGCCTTAGTCAGCCTCACCAGCGACAACAAAATCATCCTCAACAGCGGCGGCACACTCAACTTCAGCGGCGACATCGCCTTCGCCTCCCAACTCGTCGTCTCCGGCCAACTCAACATCAACAGCAGCAACTTCACCCTCTATGGTGGCGTCACACTCGATGTCGATAGTGGCGGCACACTCAACGTCAACGGTCAACTCTACGTCAAAACACCACTCAACGTCAACGGCACACTCAACGTCAATAGCGGCGGCACACTCAATGTCCAAGAAAACGGCCTACTCAACGTCAATAGCAATGGCACACTCAACGTCAATAGCAACGGCACACTCAATGTCAGTAACGTCAGCAAACTCAACGTCGATAGCAGCGGCATATTCCAAGTCAAAAACGGTGAAAAATACGATACTATAGCAGCTGACACATATAGCAACAGGTCATGGACAGGCAAGTGAATGTTTTGATTGTTGACAAACAATTTTAGTAATGATTTTAAGCGGGGAAGAGAGTTTTCTTTCCCGCATGGGGTCGTTTTTTTGACCGCCCTCGAGGACGCCAGCCTACCACTTGTCACGGACGCTTTCAAAGGAACTTGTGCTTGAGGAAGGTTTAATATCCCAGTTGATGGTTGGCCGGCGGCGTTTTGATCGGTTTTTTCGTTGTTTTCTTGGGAACGCTTTTGAGGATGGCTTAATTACATATGGTAATATAATTGGGAAACCGGTTTTTTAAAGCAGGGGAGGGGAGGGGACAAATATAACCCAAAAACTCAGTCTTTATGGGTATGTCTGGCCGACTTAAAAGACAATTAAACTATTGACGAGCAGATGAATATGTGATATAATGATGGGTGTTTTCAAAAGCATGGTGATGTTTATTTATGAGAAAAGTTGTGGTTCGAGCGTCTAGGCCCTATGATATATTAATCGGAAGGAATATTTTCGACAGTTGCGGTGATATCATAGCTTCATATTTTTCATCAAGAAGAGCTGTTATTGTGACGGATGAGACAGTTTTTGAACTATATGGAAAAAAGTTAAGCGATTGCTTAAAAAAACTAAAATTCAATGTCAACACATTCACGATAAAGCCTGGAGAGCAGTCAAAAAATATTGACAACTTGACTTTTTTATATGACTCTTTAAATAATTTTGGAGTGACTAGGGAGGATTTCATAATCGCGCTTGGAGGGGGAGTTGTTGGAGATTTGGCGGGGTTTGCGGCTGCAAGCTTTTTGAGGGGAATGTCGCTGATCCAAATGCCAACGACTTTGCTTGCGCAGGTTGACTCTTCGATTGGTGGAAAAACGGCGATTAATTTTGGGGGGCAAAAAAATTTAGTTGGAGCGTTTTATAACCCTTCTCTTGTTATTTGCGACGCTGATTTTTTAAAAACATTGCAGTTTAAAACGTTTTGTGATGGGATGGCCGAAGTTTTAAAATATGCCGCTGCCTTTTCAGCTTCTCTTTTTGAGAAAATACAAAATTCGAAAATAGATGACATATTAGAAGAAATTATATCGCGGTGTATAATTTTAAAGAAAAATATTGTTGAGATAGACGAAAATGATTTTAGAGAGAGGATGAAGCTGAATTTTGGCCACACAATCGCCCATGCTATAGAAAAATATAATAAATATGAAAATATAACACATGGACAGGCAGTTTCGATTGGAATGGTTTATATTCTTAGGCAAGGGGAAAAGTTTGGATTGACAAAAAAAGGCGAGACTCAAAAATTAATCAATGTTTTAAAGAAATTTCGATTGCCTGTTGAAATAAATATTCCGCATAGTGAGATATTTATGAATAGTTTATTAGATAAAAAAAGGAGAGGAAATAAAATGACAGTTGTTGTTTCTCCAAAAATAGGGCAGGCGCATTTGCTGGATTTAACCCTAGATGAATATAAAAATTTTCTACTGAGTTGATTTTATAAGAATAAGGATATAATTTTATGGATTTGACTGTTTTTCCGTCCAAGCTTTCGGGGAGCGTTTTGGTTCCTCCTTCGAAAAGCTTTGCGCATCGGGCGATTTTTGCAGCTTTGCTTTGTCGGGGAGAAAGCGTTTTGAAAAATGTTGCTCTGTCGAATGACATCAAATCAACACTAAACGTTGTCGAAAAATTGGGAGCGAGCTATAAATTTTCAAATAATATATTAAAAATATATGGAGGGTTGAATAAACTTTTGAAGTGTGAAAAAAAATTGATTGAGGTTGAGTGTCTTGAATCCGGCTCAACTTTGAGATTTTTGATTCCGATTGTGCTGGCTTTTGGGAGAAGCGTTTTGATTAAAGTTGGAAAAAAACTTTCTCGGAGGCCGCTTGATCCCTATTTTGAAGCGTTTAAAAAATGTGATGTGACTTTAAAAAAATTCGGCCAATATATATATATATCAGGTCAGTTGAAAGCTTTTGAATATGAAATTGATTGCAGTCTGAGCTCTCAGTTTATCACAGGTCGGCTTTTTGCGTTGCCGAATTTAAATGGTGAAAGTGTTATAAAAATCACATCAAGCCTAACATCTAGGCCATATATTGATATAACTTTGAAGGTTTTGGAAAATTTTGGTTTGGATATTTTCGAGTGTGATAATAAATATATAGTTAAAGGGAATCAAGAATTCAAATCGTGTAAATATGAGATCGAGGGGGACCATAGTCAGGCGGCTTTTTTTGAGGTTTTGGGGTGTTTGAATCCGATTTGTATAAAAGGTTTAAGCCCAAATTCGATTCAGGGTGATGCGAAGATGATTGAGTTGATTTCTCGATCCGGAGCCGAGGTTGAATGGGAAAATGGGGTCTTGAAAATCAGGCCTGGAGATCTTGATGGCTTTTGTTTTGACGTTGAAAATTTTCCGGATCTTGCTCCGCCGATTGCGGTTATGGCGTGTATGTGTAAAGGAAAGTCTCTTATTAAAGGGGTTTCGAGGCTCAAATTTAAGGAAAGCGACAGGGTTTCTTCAATATTTAACATGATAAAAAGTATAGGCGGCGATATTACATACAGTAATAATTGTTTTCGCATAAAAAATGTCTATGCATTTCGCGGGGGAGTTGTCGATTCGAGTCGTGACCACAGGATCGCTATGGCAGCGTCGATCGCGGCGGCATATTCCCAAAAGCCGATTTTTATTTTAGATGCGGAATGTGTTGAAAAAAGTTATCCTAATTTTTATCAAGATTATCAGTCTTTAGGGGGGGCTATTTTTGGCTTCAATTTGGAATAACAATTTTTGGAGAGTCTCACGGGGAATCGGTTGGAGTTTATATCGACAATGTTCCGCCCGGAATTGAGATTGACTTTGAGCGGGTTGAAAAATTTTTGAGCAGACGCGCTCCTTCGCCACATAAAGTGGGGTCGACATCCAGGACAGAACCCGACAAATTTAAAGTGGTTTCTGGGATATTTAAAGGGAAAACTGCGGGAACGCCAATATGCGCAATAACACAAAATGAAGATTTTAGGCCTGCTGATTATGAAGCAATTGAGTTTTTGGCCAGGCCGGGTCACGCAGATTTTACAGGTAGTATTAGATATAAATTTTTCAATGATCCGAGGGGAGGAGGGCATTTTTCAGGTAGGTTGACGGCTCCAATAACTTTCGCCGGAGCTATATGTGAGCAGATTTTGGAGCTCAAAGGAATTAGAACTTTTGCACATATAAGTTCGATTGGAGACATAAAAGATTTGAAGTTTTGCACAAAAAAACCGACCATAACCCAGCTTGAAGAGATGTCTCAAAAAAGTATTGCGGTTTTAGACGACTCAATAATCGCGCCAATAACCGAAAAAATTAGCCGTTTGGCCAAGGAAGGGGATTCTGTTGGAGGGACTGTTGAGTGTGTGGTTTTGGGGGTGCCTGTGGGAATTGGTTCGCCGATTTTTGACGGAATAGAAAACCACATTTCCTGTCTTGCATTCGGAATTCCAGGCGTTAAAGGCGTTGAATTTGGCGCTGGATTTGCGTGTGCGAAGATGCTTGGGTCTGAAAATAATGATGAATTTTATATTGAAGACGAAAAAATAAGAACCAAAACCAATAATCATGGCGGAATTTTGGGAGGAATTAGCACAGGTATGCCGATTATTTTCAATGTTGCAATCAAGCCAACTCCAACAATTTCTAAAAAGCAAAAAACTGTGAATCTGAAAACTTTAAAAAGTCAAGAAATTTCAACTCATGGTCGACACGATTCGTGTATTGCTATAAGAGCTGTTCCTGTTGTTGAATCTGTTGCAAATATTGCAATACTATCACAAATTATATATCAAGGCGAATTTTTTGGAGGTTAGTTTTGTGAAATCTTGCGTTATAGAAAAAAACGATTCAGGGCAAAGGCTGAATAAATTCATACAAAAATCATTTCCCAGCCTGCCCCAATCGCTTATGTATAAAGCAATCCGCAAAAAAAATATAAAAATAAATAAAAAACGATGCTATGCGAAAGATATTCTATCTGTTGGGGATATTGTTGACATATATATTAAAGATGAACTGTTGCAGAAAAATTCAAACCCAAAAAAGTCGAAAATATTTGACAAAGATATAAAAATAATATATCAAGACGAAAATATGATCATTGTTGATAAGCCGGTTGGGCTTAAGTCTCAGCCGGATCGACCGGGAGAGGATAATTTAATTGACAGGATTAATGGATATTTGATAAAACAAGGAGACTATGTTCCTGAAAACGAAAAAAGCTTTCGACCGGCCCTTTGCAACAGATTAGACAGAAACACGAGCGGGATGGTTATTGCTGCAAAAAATTTCATAGCTTTGCAAAACATCAACATGTTGATAAATAAAAGAAAAATTTTGAAAATATACTCCTGCTTTGTTGAGGGAAATTTTAGGTTAGATCATGAAATATTAGTCGGGTGGTGGACCAAGGATGAAAAAAATCGAAAAGCAAAGATAACGCAATTCGAAAGAAACGGCGCGAAAAAAGTTATAACAGAGTATTTTGTTTTGGAACAATTCGAAAATAAATCAAAACTAAAAATTATTTTACACACAGGACGCTTTCATCAAATCCGAGCCCACCTAGCGCACATTGGCCACCCAATCATTGGAGACTTAAAATATGGCAGCTCAAGAATAGGGGGACAGCAACTTGTTGCAAGCGGGCTTGTTTTTAAAAGCCGGGGTTCGATTTTAGATTATATGGATGGAAAAATTATAACATTGTAAATATTATTCCGATTGAGCTATAAAAAAGACGCCACACAAAACAGCGTCTTTTTTAGTAAAAAATTTATGCGTCTTTTAATTCAAATGAAGAGCTACTGCGCTCATGCAGCTTGCTCAAAAGCTCCGGCGGCAGCTTTATTTCGCCGCTTTTGATGTCCTCTTTTATTGGGTCGGAAGAAGCAATGAATTCGATCAGCCTGTTTTCGTATGTAAGATGGCTCATCTCTTCAGACATATAGCCCTCAACAAGTTGTTCAACACTTTTTTTATTTTCCGAATTAGAGAGGCTGAGATATTTTTTAACGAGCGTCTTATCGTAACTGTTTGTTACATGCAGTATATTGTTGCCCTGTATTCTGTGATCCATCAAATAATCTATGGAGATACCGAAATATTCAGCAACCCTGTGAACCTTTTCTATGCTGGGGGCGCTTTTTTTCCAGGTATACAAAACCCCCCTTGAAATTCCGATGTGACTTTCAAGCTCAAAAACAGATATGTTATACTCTTTACACAAATTTTTTACCTTATAAAATAGCTCCAAAATAATCCCTCTTTCACAAAATTAATTAAACATAAAAATTATTTGTTGTTATTACTAATATCTATCAAACATTTGTTAATTATTAAACCAATCAACAAATCTGATAAACCAAAAACCAGAAGAAAAATAAGACAAATATACACAAAAATATCAGCAAAAGCTGGCGCGCCAGAAGGGATTCGAACCCCTGACATACTGGTTCGTAGCCAGTCACTCTATCCAGCTGAGCTACTGGCGCAATATCAACATCACGGTTTGTATTTTATCATAATAATTAAAATTTGTCAAGTAAAAATTTGAATAAAATAAAAATTTTTTTAATTTGCTATACATATTCTAAAGAGTACTAACAAAAAAACTCAAGGCAAATTTAAACAACACAACCGTTGACATGAATTATAGCACAAAACGTTAAAAAAAATCAATATACAAATTAACAGAAAATACAGCTTAAATTTAGCCAAATTTTGTTGATATTTGACAAAAATTGCAAAAAAATTGAATTATTATTCTTGAATTTTTAAATTAACCCCCATTTTCATCAAAGCATCACACAAAAAGTCTAATAAATATTTTCAAAAAGCTCGTTCAAATTTAAATGTAAACGAGCTTTTTATGCGCTAAAATTTCAATAAATCACTTTTTTAAAAGCTTTATCAAATTTTCTTGATTTAAAAACAGTTTCTCGGATGTTTTTCGATCTTCAATCTCAAATAAATGATTTTGTTCAAACTTTTTTCCAATAAGTATCATATATGGAAATCCCAATAGCTTTGAGTCTTTTATTTTAGACCCAAGTCTTGAAGTGCGGTCGTCTAAAACAACGTCAATTTTAGCCTTCTTCAGGGCGCCGTAAAGCTCATTTGCTTGCTTTTCAAAATCGGGTAAATATATAATAACACATTCATATGGAGCGACGGATTTTGGCCAAATAAGCCCGTCTTGATCGCAATTATTTTCGCATATTGCCCCTAAGGTTCGATTGATTCCGATTCCATAGCATCCCATATAATATGGCTTTCTTTGGCCGTCAGAATCGACATAGTATCCATCCATATTTTTAGAGTAAAATGTTCCAAGCTCAAAGATGTGGCCGAGTTCAATACACTGAGCCTCTTCCAGTTGATTCATATTAAAGTCGGGGTTTTTTTGGGATATTTGTGCAAGTATTTCAGGGTGGTCTAAAACTTCGGTGTTTAAAGCGATTGTTCGATCTTGGTTTATTAGGATTTTGTCTTCGCCAACAGGAGAAAAACACATAAATTCTTCAGAGTTTTTGCCGCCCATTTCTGCGCTTATTGCTTTAACCGCAATCGCGTCCAGGTTCAATTTTGAAAAAATTTCCATATAGCACTTTTTCATTTCGCCATATTCCCGCTCCATGTCTTGGAAGCTGGAATGAAAGCTATATCCATCCTTCATCAAAAATTCTTTGCTCCTCAAAAGTCCGCCCCGAACTCGCAGCTCATCTCTATATTTATTGCCTATTTGAAAAACATTGACAGGCAGGTCTTTATATGATGCTATGTTTTCCCTGACAAAGTCCAAAACGATTTCTTCACCCGTTGGCGCCAAACAATACTGGCCATTTCTTCCGTCAAATGTGAACATCTGTTTGCTGTCAACATATGTCGACCATCGGCCGGAGCTTTCCCAAATGGTTCTGGGCTGCATTATCGGAAGAGAAATTTCAGAGCAATCAAACTCTTCAAGAGTCTCTCGAACCACATCAACAACCTTGTTTCGAGCTCGAATCAAAAAATTTCCAAGCCCATAAATCCCGGCTGCATGGCGCCTAAGCTGGGAGGCTTGAAACAAAATTTCCTGTGAAATTGCTTCATCGCAGCCCCTGTCGTGTTTAGTTTTTATTCCCATTCTTCTCATTTTCATAAAAATCACTCCGCTAAAAGTATATTATGCAACTCCCATTATAACACATTTTTCAATTTTTTCATACACTATTTTTTAAGCAAAAGCAAAATTTTTTGTGAGTTGGAAGTTGGTTGAAGGTGAAGCCGCCAAAATCACCCATTGTATTATTTTATTAGGCTATATTTGTCCCTTCAATCCTGTTGCTTAAAAAGACTGCTGTTCCAATGATAATACCATATGTAATTCAACCATCCTCGAATTCGTCCCCAAAAGCAATGCAAAAGTCGTTTGAGCGCCGCCATGAGATCATCAACTGTGATATTAAACCTTCCTCAAGGGCAAGTCAAGTTGAAAGCGTCCGTGACAAGCGGTAGTTGAGCGTCCTCGAAGGTTGTCCGCGCACAACTAACTGTACTATTAAACCCCGCTTGAGCAAAAGTCCAGTTGAAAGTGTCCGTGACAAGCGGTAGTTGAGCGTCATCGAAGACTGTCCGCTCACAACTAACTGTAATATTAAAACTTACTCAAGCACAGTTCTTTTGAAAGCGTCCGTGATAAGTGGGAGGTTAGTGTCCTTGAGGTAGGTCCTTCCAACTTCTCTTTATTTTGCAATAAAAAGCAGGAGTGGCGTTTTTTTTGCGCGCCACTCCTGCTGTAAATATGCATTTTTAATTTTACCTACAGTCATATATATTGGTCGTAATTATGCTGATTTTTTTGAATCGCCGGGCTTACTTGAATTTGGTTTATCTGCGTTTTTCTTAATTTTAACTGGCTTGTTCGGCCTAGGTTTACCCGCCTTTTTTTTAACCTCGCTTGGTTTATTTGACATTGGTTTATCCTCACATTTTTCAAGCTTAAACCTTTGAGCATCACTTGCGTTTAAAAACCAGCAACGAATATTTGTTCCGTTTTGTGTTTTTGAATAACTAACATCCATACAAAGATCGTTACACTTGGGTATTACACTTGGGTAATAAGAAACAATATCCCTCTCCATCTGGAACAATAAACCACTTTTGAGCATCCGTTCCATTGCCACTATATTGCCATATATTAGTCCCATGTTGTCTGCCGGAAGCTGAAACATCAATAAATTTTCCAGAGCACATAGACTTTATTGTGTAATATCCGTCGGAATTGTATTGCACTTTAAATTTTTGCGCATTTGATCCGTTTTTTTCCCACAGTTGTAAATTTGCTTTGTCATCTTTGCTACTGTGGTCTATATCTAAGCACTTGTTGGGGTTTAACTTGCTTGAAATGGTGTATATGTCGTCGTCAATGGTTTTTTGTGGTTTAGAATCAAGTCTTTGTACAAGATCAATCTGAGATTTAATATTTTTCGAACTTCTATCAAAAAAATTAGTTTTCAGGGCATATCCCCACCATTTTTTAGCACCAAATGCGTTTAAAACTTTCCAAGGCTTAGCTGGACCACTAAAATGTATCGTAACAATATCACTAATTCTATCTGGCCACACTTCAGTGATGTTTATACGCGAAAATGGCATAACGCTATATTTACAAGGCAAAATTAAAACTTTGTTTATGGGTAATCCATATGTTAACGCATATTCTTCCACCCCTCCGTAGGCGTGAGTTATTTTGTTTTTAACAGTAGCATATTCTCTGGCGCTATCAAGCAAGCTTTTTTGAACATTATCTTTGCGCATTTCTTTAAGATTATAAAGACCTATTCCGGCGTGCATCCAATAACTACCACCGTTATTGTGTTCGCTAGAAATATCGACACCTGCTAAATATTTATCACCTATATCTAAATTATATAAATTTTTTAAACTTTTCAAAACCATCACATCATCATCCAGCCATATAATGCGATCCAAATTTTGGAAAAGTTCCGCACAATAAAGTTTTATCATTATAGACTTATTCCAACACTGAGTATCAAATTCGTCAAGTCGCGTTTTATCAAAATACACAAAATCAAAATCAAAGTCTCTAATATTTTTTAATGCTTCAATATTTTTAATGTTTTGCTCGCTCATTTTATTGTCTTGAAACGACACTATGTGAATATTTATCTTTTCATCTCCGGCATTTTCAAGCACAGACGCAATCGAAACACAAGTTGGCATGGCGTTTCCGTCGTCTGCGCAATAAAAAATATGCACATCATTATTTTTTATTTTTTTAACTTCACAATTAGAACTTTTCTTTGGCGGGTCCATGGCAAACCCAA
>CADBXQ010000056.1 GCA_902798675.1 Oscillospiraceae bacterium | reverse complement strand
TTTCCAAAAAAAATTTGCATTTTGTCAAAAAGTGTGATATGCTTGAGCAGGTGGGATTTGGGATACGTTTGCTGAGCATTTGGTGTTGTTTTGAAAAAATTTTGCAAAAAGGGTTGACAAAACGATGCAAATGTGCTACAATAGGAGTCAGGAGTTAGGAACTTCCAGTACTAGCTCTGCAGTTAGCAATACTACCGCCGTTTATTGTTATATTGTATATCACGCCTCCTTGGGCACTTTACGTGTTTCGAAGGAGGCGTGTGTTTGTGTGTAGCTTTGCTTAAAAAAATCCCTCTCAAGCGCAAGTCCAGCTGAAAGTGTCCGTGACAAGTGGTAGGCTAGCGTCCTTGAGGGCGTTGTCATGCTTTTTAACCTTGGCTTGTCATTGGCGCTTTGATATAGTCGCAAATTTTAAATTGAGTTTAACTTGCTTGGTTTATGGTGAGCTGGCGGCGGTCGAATTAATTTTTGCATTGTTTTTTTAATCATAGTCAAGGATATTGTAATTTATTGGGAATTTTCCAGCAATGAGTTGGATATTTTAAACCAGGATCTCATTGAAACAAATATAACCCAACAAAATCATGCAATTAGTGGTTTTTAATAATTACACTTGACTAAATCAAAATTTAAAGTTATAATTATGTTATGGTAGTTTAAAGTGATTTTTTAATTTTTTGTCAACGTTTTCTTGAAAAATATTTATAACTAGGTTTTATAATGTTTGGAAGGGAGAGCTATTTATGCTATTTGGTGATGAAATTAAAAAGGTGTTTTTGGCTGGAATTGGGGCCATTGCTCAAACGGTTGAAAAAGGGCAGGAAATGGTTGACAGCTTGGTTGAAAAAGGCGAGCTGACAGTTAAACAAGGGGAAGTTTTAAACCAAGAGCTAAAGCATGGATTTAGTGATGCGAAGGATAATTTAAAAGGCGGAATTGCTGAGAAGGGGATGAATATTTTAGACAGCGTTGAAAAACTTTCGCATGACGAAATTAAAAAATTAAAGGAAAAACTCTCAGAGTTGGAGAGCAAAAAATGAAAAGGCGAGGGCAGGGCAAAGAAAAGTCTCGCTTGAGGGTTTTTATGAGTGTTTTGCGCAAGCGAGACGTTGTTCACGGATTAACCCCTGAAAAATTGCGGCTGGTCTTGGAGGATATGGGCCCAACATATGTTAAAATAGGGCAGATAATGTCCATGAGATCTGATGTCATTCCGGAAGAATATTGCGATGAGCTGAAAAAATTGCAAACAGAAGTTAAACCGCTTCCATTTAGCGATATGATCAAGGTTGTTGAGGAAGAATGGAGCGTCAGTCCATATAAAATTTTTGAATCCATTGATCAAAAACCGATTGGCTCAGCATCAATCGCTCAGGTCTATTGCGCCGTTTTGAAAAAATCCGGAAAAAGCGTTGTTGTTAAAATTCAGCGCCCTGGAATATATAACATTATGCGCCAAGATATCAGACTTATGCGAAAATTTATCAACATAATAAAAATGTTTTCCCAAAAGATGGATATTATTGATTTTGGCGAAGTTTTAGACGAACTGTGGTCAACCGCAAAAGAAGAAATGAACTTTGTCCTGGAAGCTAAACATCTTGAGCGTTTCAAGCGCCTCAATGAAGACATAGTTTACGTTGACTGCCCATTTGTATATCGACGACTGACAACGCCAAAAGTTTTAGTCATGGAGAAAATTGTTGGATATTCCATAGATCAGGTCAAAGACTTAAAGCGCGCAGGATATGACATGAAAGAAATTGGAACAAAGCTTGCCGAAAACTATAGCAAACAGATTCTGGATGACGCTTTTTTCCATTCGGATCCCCATCAAGGAAACATTATGATATCCGAGGGAAAGATTGTTTTTATTGACTGGGGAATGGTTGGCGAGCTCAGCGAAAAATATCGGCTTTTAATGAGAGATGCTGTCATGGCAATGGCCCAAAATGACATCCGCAAACTCAAAGAAACTGTCCTTGCAATCGGCAAAACATATGGACAAATCAACCACTCAAAGTTATACACCGATCTTGAGGCTTTGGTTAAAAAATATGTTTCGATGGACATAAGCGAAATAAATATGGGCGAAATGCTGGACGAGCTTCTTGATTTATGCAGCGGCCAGAACATAGCCGTCCCTCCCGCAATAACAATGCTCGCTCGTGGGCTTGTTACGATGGAAGGGGTGATAAGCCAGTGCTGCCCTGGAATAAACATGTTTAGCATAATAAATGCCCATATGTCTGAAAGTGTTTTTAAAAGTCTAGACCTGAAAAAAGAGCTTTTGAACCTGGTTAAAAATGAATATAATGTCATAAAAAAGGGAATCGAAATGCCGTCAACGCTTGTCGATTTGTTTGCTATGGCAATTCGCGGGGAGCTCAAAACGAATCTGGAAATTGTTGGATCTGAAGAGCCGCTGAAAAAAATAGATTCTATGGTCTTTGAAATCATAATCTGCGCAATTTCCTGCTCCCTAAACCTTGGCTCTGCAATTTTATGCACAACGCAAATGGAGCCCAAAATCATGGGAATTCCAATCCTTGGGCTGATAGGCTATGCGTCGTCGATTGCTTTAATAGTTTGGCTGATCTGTCGGGCGATCAGCAACCGCAAAAACAAAAAGAAAAGATTCTAGCAAAAAACGCTTCCAAGCCTTCATTTTGAGTTGTTGGATTTAATTATCTTTTTAATTTGGGCGTGGGAGTTTTTGAAGTTTTGCGCGCTGGTGAGAATGATGGTTTCAATGCTTTCAAGCATATTTTCAACATATTTGTTCGCCGTTTCGCGAAGTTCTTTTGCTTGAGTTCGGGCCTGGGCAAGCGTTTGAATGGCTTGCTGCTGGGCTTGTTTTGTTATTTCGCTGTCACGCACCAGAATGCTTGCGCGCTTTTTAGCTTCATCTACTATGTTTTTAGCTTCATTTTTAGCATCAGACAAAATATCTGTCCTGTCTTTAACAATCATTTTAGACTGTTTTATTTCCTTCGGAAGCGCCAGGCGCATGTCATCAATGAGATTTTGAATTTCATCTGTTGAAACAGCGCATTTTCCGTTTGTCATTGGAATTTTCCAAGCGCAATTAATTAAATCTTCAAGGGTGTCTAATATATCGTTAACTGTCATGTTTTTGCCTCCTCCATCGTTTCTTTCAAATTCATTAAAATTTCTTTTGGAACCAAAGAATCAATTTTGCCGCCCAAACTATAAATATGTTTAACCAAACTTGAGGTGATGTGCATGCTTTCAAGACTGGCTGGCATGAAAACTGTTTGCGCTTTGGGATTTAAAGATTGATTAACAGCATTCATCTGCATCTCATAGCTAAAATCATCAAGCGATCGAACCCCTTTAACTATCGCGCACGCTCCTGAAACCTCCAAATAATCAACCAAAAGCTTGTCCCAATATTTTGCGCAAACATTGCTAAGCCTTGATGTTGCGGAGTCTATCCAAAAAAGCCGCTTTTTAACTGAAAACATTGGCCTTTTGTCGGGGTTTTGCAGGATTAAAACTATAACTTTGTCAAAAATTTTAGACGCTCTGTATATTATATTCAAATGGCCATTAGTTATCGGGTCGAAACTTCCCGGACAAATTGCAATTTTTATATATATTCCTCCTTTGCTTTTCCAATTTTGCGATATGTCGACAGAATAATTTTACCATATTTATAACGCTTTTGTAAAGCAATATCACAAAAATTTTCTGGCATTTCAAGCGAATTTAAATGTTCACACATAACTATTCCCGAATCTGTTAGGCTTTTTGAAACAAACCGCAATATTTTTGGGATCAGGTCGGTTTTATATGGCGGATCCAAAATAATTATGTCATATTTTTCGGTTGTTGTTTTTAAAAATGTCGGCCCGTCTGAAAAAACAACTCTTGAATTTTTAAAAAGATTTGTCAATTTTAGATTCTGAAGCTGTATTTTTTGAGCCTCTCTAGAATTATCGACAAAGGTGCATATTTTTGCTCCCCTTGAGATTGCTTCTATCCCAAGTTGCCCGGATCCCGCAAAAAGATCCAAAACTTTTGAGCCTTGCAAATTAAAGTGTAAAATCGAAAACATTGCCTCTTTAACTCGATCAGTTGTTGGGCGGACTTCCTCCCCGCTCAAAGCAAAAAGCTTCCTTCCCCTGGCTTTTCCCGAAATAACCCTCATTATATATTCCAATTCCCCTTTCAAATTTTAAAATAACGTGAATTTGCGCGTGTTGTTATGAACGTTTAAATATGGATTTGAATTTTTCCAAAATCAAAAAGTCCATTTCCCTGCTTAAGCTGCCTACGACTTTCTAACTGAGAAAAATCTGCCTCGATTTCCCCGATTAACGAAACAGGAATTCTTAAATCGTGATGGCCAGGCAAAACTCTGTCTATATCCAAGGTCATAAGTCGTTTCACCGAGCGGTGGAAAAGGCGGGGATTTGTGGACGGATAAAAAGCGTCAAGACAGCCTGTATCAATCAAATCACCGCAATATATGAATTTTCTCTCCGGTTCATAAAAACAACAATGTCCGGGAGAATGGCCCGGTGTGTGAATAACTTGAAGCTTTCGTTCGCCCAAATCAAAACTATCACCGTCATGCAGAAGAATTTGCGGTTTCCCCTGAAAAATCCGATATGCGTTTATGTTGAATCCACCCGGGAAATTGCAAGGAGTCTTCGCGAGCTGTTTTTTAACTTCCTGCAAAGTCAGCGGAAAATCCCCAGAAATCCAATCCTTTTCTGCTTCATGCACTGCAATGCAGTCAAAGAGCCAATGCCCGCCGATATAATCCCAATGAACATGACTGGTGAACACAATAATAGGCAGCGTTGTCAGCCTTTTAACGACGCTTTTTATGTTGCAAACGCAAAGTCCAGTGTCTATTAAAGCAGCCTTTTTTGATCCGCAAAGCAAATAGCAATGTGTTTCTTCCCAATGGCTATATTCGCTAATATCAAATGTCTGAGCGTCAAGTGTTTCAACTGTGAACCAGCTATTCATCAAAGTGATTTCCTCCAAAAATTCTCTCCTTGCTCGAAGCTCCATGATCCACTGAAGTATGTTAAATTTTAAAATAAAGTTGGCTTGTGCGTGTGGTTATGGACGCTCAGGGCAAGGCCAAGCAAAATATATGTTGCAACAACAGATGAGCCTCCGGAGCTGATAAACGGCAAAGTGACCCCAATAACAGGCGTTATACATAAAACCATCCCTATGTTAACAAGCGACTGAAAAAACATTATAGCAAAAATTCCAACGCATATAGCGTATCCCAAATGATCCGGGGCTTTTCGGCCATTTTGCAAAAGCCGGAAGCAGTATAAAAGCAGCCACAGCAAAACACACACACATCCAACAAACCCTAAAACCTGGCCTATGTGGGCAAAAATCATGTCGTTATATAACTCAGGGGTTGAGGTTAAAATATCGGGAGAATTAAAGCCCTTTCCAAAGATTTTCCCCGAAGCAAGAGTTATTCGCCCTGTATATTGCTGCATTCCAAGGCCTCGCTTTGTCTCCTCAAGATGGCTCACAACATAAAGCCG
>CADBXQ010000055.1 GCA_902798675.1 Oscillospiraceae bacterium | reverse complement strand
TTTCAAAGTCATTCGGAAGCGCAAATGCTGAGGTTGAAACAGCCATCAAACTGATAACGCCTCCAACAACGAATTTCCTAAGCGCAAAACCGCCCGAAACCATTTCCAACATCTCGTCGGAAAGCTCAAAATATTCTCCGTCAAGAACCCGTTTTACTTCGTCAGAACCTAAAAATTCATTCAACTCTTTCTCAAAGCTGTCAAAATCCTTTTTGTAACCATTTTTGCAAAATAATTCATATGCTTGCCGCTTATCTTTTAAAAAATTCAGATCATCTCCTTGCAAAGGATCTTTGATTATGTCAAAAAAAATCGATTTTATCATAATAAAGACACCTCTTTTTTAAGCAAGCATTAAAGTCTTGCGTTTTTCAACCAGCCTGTTTGACGCGTTTTCATCTGACTCGTTCAAATTTTAATCTTTTAATTAGTTTTTAGCACTCACTCATAAAAAATTCCAAGAAATAAATGGAACCCCTCGCAACCAGACCACCTTGAAGTTATAAAATTATTATTAATTAATGTTGATTTTTTGAAGAATTCAACTTTTCTTTTTGTTATGTATAAAAAATTATATTATTAAAAATAAATTAAACAACCAACAACCATTTTCAAACTTAAAAATATATTTTGCGAATGGTTTTAAAATTCATCCCCCCTTAATATATATTATACACTTATTGGATATAAAATCAAGACTTTTTTTTATATTATTATTCAAAAAATTCATAGATTTTTAAAGAAATTGTTAAAAAGAGGCGAGATAATTGCGATTATTATCGAATTTATTTTTTTATGGTCAAAATACACAAATATTTAGAAAAAATTTTGGTTATTTTGACAAACTTTTATTTAAGCCCTTTTAAACCAAAAAAATTGTATTTCATCATATATTTTTAGCTATTTTGTTTAAATATTTCTTTTTTTGATTTAATTTCAAAAAAATGTTGTCGATTGGACGGACGCCCAACCACCACTTGTTGCGGACGCTTTCAAAAGCTTTTTAAATCAAACCACTCGAATTTGTTCATTGTTAAAGTTTTGCTTGAGATGCATTTGAACATGTCTTTTGTTATTTATAATGCCAGGCAACAATTTTCAACTCAATTTTACAAAATATTGACTTTCATTTCAGAAAAATTTGTGATATAATGATCAATGAAAATTTCAAAATTTTAAGAGGGATGGATTTATGAAAAATAATAATGAGATATACTTAAAATATAAAAGGGAAATTTTGGAAAATGAATTTTTGAAAATGAATCCAATGCAAAGGCAAGCAATATTTACAGTCAACGGCCCTTTGCTGATTCTTGCGGGGGCTGGATCTGGAAAAACAACTGTTATCGTTAACAGAATAGCCTATATCTTAAAATATGGAAATTCATATTTTGATGAAAACATCGACGAAAATTTCACAGACGAAAAAACGCTTAAAAGCCTGGAAAATTTGGCAAAAAGCGGAAAAAAAATTGATGAATCAGAAATAGACCCAAACATTTTCAAAAGCAATCCGCCAAGGCCTTGGGAAATTCTCGCGATAACATTCACAAATAAAGCCGCAAACGAGCTTTCCGAGCGCCTTGAGCAGCTTTTGGGCGACCAGGCAAACGACATCCACGCCGGAACGTTCCACTCACAGTGTGTTAAGATTCTCTTCAGACACATCGAAAAATTGGGATATCAAAATAATTTCACAATATATGACACAGACGACAGCAAAAGAGTCATTAAAGACATCATATCCAAAATGAATCTCAGCGATAAAATATATCCCGCTAAATCGGTTTTATCTGAAATTGGCCGCGCAAAAGACAGATTTTTAACGCCAAAACAATATGAAGCCGAAGCGGAAAATAATATGCGAAAAAGAGAAATTGCAAAAATATATAAAATATATCAATCTGAGATAAAAAATGCAAATGCGTTGGACTTTGATGACATTTTGTTCTTAACTGTTGAGCTTTTTGAAAAAAACCCCGATATACTTGAAAAATATCAAAACAAATTCAAATATATTCTAGTTGACGAATATCAAGACACAAACCACGTTCAGTATAGACTAATCAAGCTGCTCTCCGGAAAAAACCAAAATTTATGTGTTGTTGGCGACGACGACCAAAGTATTTATAAATTTAGAGGAGCAACAATCGAAAATATATTAAATTTTGAAAAACAAATGGACAATGTTAAAATCATCAGGCTGGAGGAAAATTATAGGTCAACTCAAAATATATTATCGGCGGCAAATTCGGTTATTTCCAACAATTCGGCTCGAAAAGGAAAAAATTTATGGACAAGCCGAGGCGACGGCGAAAAGCTCAGCGAGATCCATGTTTCAAATGAAAATGAAGAAGCTGAATTCGTCTGCAAAACAATAAACGAAAATGTTGCCGGCGGAGCGTCATATAAAGACCACGTCATCCTATATCGAATGAACGCCCAATCGGCAAACATGGAAAAATTCCTGGTTCGAAACTCAATTCCATATCAAATCATCGGATCAACCAAATTCTATGACCGCAAAGAAATCAAAGATATCTTAGCATATTTAACAATTTTAAACAATAAGGAAGATAATTTGCGGCTCAAAAGAATAATCAACGAGCCTAAACGCGGAATTGGAAGCGGAACCGTTTCAAAGTTGCAAACAATTGCAGACTCAATGAACACATCCATCTATAACGTCATAGCTCAAGCTGAAACTTTTTCAACCCTGGCGGGAAAATCCAGCCAATTAAAAAATTTTAAACACCTGATTGATGGTCTAGCAGAAAGCGCAAAAAACATGTCTTTGCCAGAATTGTTTGAAGAAATCATTAAAAAGACAGGTTATATGGAAAATTTAATCGCTCAGGGCGAACCTGCAAAAACTCGAATTGAAAACCTCGAAGAATTTAAAACCCATCTCATACAATACGAAAATGAAGCCGAAAACCCAACCCTTGCTGGATTTATTAATGAAATATCACTATATACAGACATTGACGATTTTAATTCAGACAATGATAAAATTTCGTTGATGACGTTTCATTCTGCAAAGGGCTTGGAATTTCCAACTGTCTTCATGATTGGAATGGAGGAAGGAATTTTCCCGGGAAATCAGGCCAAATCCAGCGACCAGGACATGGAAGAAGAAAGGCGCTTGGCGTATGTTGGGATAACGCGCGCTAAAGATCGGCTATATCTCATAGCTGCGGCTCAAAGGATGATCTTCGGAGCCACACAATATGCAAAACCGTCAAGATTTTTAGAAGAGATCCCGGATGAATATAAGCAAACAGCAAACAGCATGGTTCGGAAAAATTTCTCCGAAAAACAGCCCAAAAGCAAACATAAATTAACAATCAATCCAAAATCCAAAAGCCAAAAGCCAACAACAATTTCCGTCAATTTTGCTGAGAAGGATCAGGTCATCCACGCTGTCTTTGGAAAAGGAATCGTCATCTCAATCGCGCCTATGGGAAATGATCATTTGGTTGAGGTTGATTTTGAAAAAAGAGGAAGAAAAAAAATAATGGCAAATTATGCAAAGCTTCAAAAAGTTTAATAAAATTTTATATATTTATGGATGTGGTCATAAAAAGAAGACAAAAAGATCGGTATACGTTAGTACCGATCTTTTTTGATTTGAGATTGCTATTTTTTGTTTTTATAGTTGCTATTTGCCTTTTTTCAAATTTTCAACAGCGTTTTGGACAATGTTTCTAACATTAGAAACTGTAAAATTATTGTTTTTTATATTTTCTATTTCATTTACCACGCCAGGATTCAGGCGAATACCAAAAAGTGCCTCTTTATAGCTAATTTTTCCGTCTTTAATTTGTTCATCCAATTCGTCATATAACAGACCAAATAATAACCAGTTGTCTTTCCCCAAGGATGTCTTATCTAGTTCTTTGTGTTCTACATACAAAATTTTTGCGTGTTGATCATCAATGTTTTGGATGTCCTTATTTTTTAAGATTTCTTGATATTGTTCCCTATCAAATTCTTGGCTGCTTGTTTTTTTTAAGATTTCTTTATATTTTTGCAAAATTTTTGCACGTTCAGAATCCATTATTTTGGATGAGACTTTAGTATAAATTTTTTTGGGTTCCTGATTTTTTTTATCATATGAGTTATTATCCGATTTAAAATGTTCTCCCTCAATCTTCTTCTTATCAATATGTTCCTTCTTAACATATTTCTCCTTATTCTCAATCTTAGTCTCATTCTTCTTAATCTCTTTCTTATTCTTATCATCAATCTTAATCTCATTCTTCTTAATCTCATTCTTATTAATCTCTTTCTTATTCTTATCATCAATCTTCTTTTCATCATCAATCTTAATCTTATTTTTATTATTTTTCTCCTGATATTTCTCTAATTCTTTAACTTTTTCCTCTAAAAGCTTTTTGTCATTATTAATCCTGAGATTTTCGTTTTTTACCGTATTAAGATCATTTTTATTCTTCAAATTTTCTTCTTTCAAAGCATCTAATTCTTTTTTCAATTCTTCTGGGTTTGCACCTGAACCAGCCAAAATCAACTCTTCGGCTTTTGTTTTTTCAAATTTACTATTAGTCTTTCTGTTGGCTTCATCAATTTTAACTTTCAATTCCCGATTTAAATCATCAACCTCTTGATTCAATTTTTGATTTTCATTTTTAATCCCCAAATTTTCCTGTTGTATTTTTTCTAGGTCTTCTTTCAGTTTATCTGCTTCGTTAATTCTTTTGTCCACTTCAACCAAAATTTTATCATATTCATCAACCTCTTTTTGCAATTCTTCAGTCTTTTTCTTCGACCTTTCATATTCATCCTTTAAAACCTCCAATTCTGCGGCTTTTCCTTCTAACTCCAACAGCTTATCCTGAACTTTCCCAAATGCCGTGTTCTCAGCTTGCTTAAGCTCTTTATCCAACTCTTCATTTTTCTTTTGTTCCTCTTTTAATTCTTTTTTCAAGTCATTATACGATATTTCAAGATTTTCATAACCCAGAATGCCCTCTTTCGCAAGACGTTCATTTTCCTTCCACAAATTTTCCACTTTATCCTTCAATTCTTTATTTTTAGCCTGCAGCTTTTTCAATAAACATTCTTTGTCCTGTAAGTTCTCACCTTGTTCTTCTGATTTCTTTTGCAACTCCTCGTTCCTGTTTTTCAATATCGCATTTTCCTTTTTCAGCGGATTAAGAAGCTCGGCCTTCATTTTTTCATAATTATTGCCAATCCATTGATTAATTCGCTTCTTATGATTATCAAGTTCTTTTTTGTGTGTATTCAGCTCTAGTTTCAAATATTGATTTTCTATTTCAAGTTGCTGTAATTTCTTATCTTGCTCCTCAATATTATTCGACTGCTTCTTAATATTATTCGACTGCTCTTTAATTATAGCATCTTGCTCCTTAATATTATTCGACTGATCTTTAATTATAGCATCTTTATTCTCAATATTCTTTTTCAAGTTTTCATTTTCATTTTTAAGTTCCTCCAATTTAGCACTGTCCAAGCCAGCAATATTAATATCTTTACTATTTTGAGGCCATAAATCATATAGATTATTTGTCAACTCATCATTGTCATCCTGTAATTTCTTCAACT
>CADBXQ010000054.1 GCA_902798675.1 Oscillospiraceae bacterium | reverse complement strand
AAACATTTTATCATCATTTGGAAAGATTAACTGATATGAATAATTTATTTTTGACAACCATCTTGGATTCAACGTTCATGTCATATTCAAGAGCAACCGTCCCGCCCTCGAGGGTGAGTTTGTGGTGGATCTTGGTTGCTTTTAAAGATATGCAGGAAAACAAATCTTGGCAACAAAGGCTTGATCTAGTTACTTTGTTTTGAATGAACCTAAAGGTGTATGCGATCTTTCCATCGGATTTTATTGTTGCTGTTTGGTCGCTAAACAGCGTTATTTTGGTTATCCCCTGATTTTCATTTTGATAGCAAATCATCCAGCTGCTTTTTAATTTTTTCAGTGTTCCGGTGGTAAACAGCTCAAAATCGCTCATATCTGAATATACATAGCCTTGCGAGCCTTTGATTAAAAGGTTTATTTTTTGACAGTTTCCCATTTTTTTAAACACCCATACTTTTTTTGTTAATTATTGTTTTTTTTAATCGCAAGCTCAATTAAATTTTCCAGCAATTCTGAATATTCAACGCCTTCTTGCGCCCAAAGCTTGGGATACATGCTGATTTTGGTGAAACCGGGGATGGTGTTGATTTCGTTGATATATATCTCATTGGTGTCGTTTGTAACAAAAAAATCAACGCGAGCAAAACCAGAACATCCTAAAAGTTTATATGCTTTAATTGCAATATTTTTGATTTCTGCTGAAGTTTTTTCGTCTATAGGGGCGGGAATTTTAAGTTTTGACTCGCTTTCATATTTAGCGGCATAGTCATAAAATTCGTTGCACGGAACTATTTGCCCTGGAATTGAAGCTTTGGGCTCTGAATTTCCGATAACTGCGCATTCGATTTCTTTTCCATCAACGCCCGCTTCGCAAAGAACCTTGTCATCATGCGCAAAAGCGACCAAAATTCCGTGGCGAAGCTCATCAATATTGTGACATTTGCTGATTCCAACTGAAGAACCCGCGTTAGCTGGTTTTGTGAAAATTGGGAATTTGAGGCTTTTTGAAGTGCTTTCGCAAAAAGAGTCAAGCTTTTCGATGTCATTTTTGTTGATGTGGCTCCACTTGGTTCCTTTAACAGAAAAATAATCCAGAAGAACGCGAGTTAAGACTTTATCCATGCAAACCGCTGAGCTCAAAACGTCGCATCCAACATACGGAATGCCAGACATTTCAAGCAATCCCTGCATGCGCCCATCCTCTCCATTAGAGCCGTGGAGAACAGGAAAAACGCAATCAACCTTTAAAAGCGCAAATTTAAAATTTTCCATGACTTTTAATATTCCGCCATGAGTTGAATCTGGGCTGATGATTGCGGGGCAGCAGTCCAGATCGTCTTTCCATTGGTCTGTTGGGATTTTTTCGATGGGCCCGGGATAATATAGCCAATGTCCATTTTTTGTTATTCCTATTGGAATTATTTCGAATTTTTCTTTCGACAGGTTGCCTATAACGTTAAAAGCAGAATTCAAAGAAACTTCATATTCTGAAGAAACGCCGCCGAACAAAACAGCAACTTTAATTTTTTTCATAAAATCATATCTCCTAAAAAGTAATAAAAACACTCAGATAACATGATATCACAAATTCAAAACAAAATCAAGAGGGATTTAACATAAAAATCCAAATTGTTTGCGGGGTGTAAAAATTTTGGGATCAACTGTCAAAATTTGTTCAAAAGGTGTGGATATAGGCAGAATTGTTGCAAGCAGAAGTGATGATTTTATTTACATACCTACGTAACGCAGAAACAGTGAATTCATTAGCAGTTTGACAAAATCCTGATTACCACTAAAACATGAAATAAGATCATTAGTAGAAACTAAAATTGATTTTAAAGCATCCATTTTCATGTTAATCTCATTTAAATATCCAGATTTTTTCCAGTAATCCAACAAGTATTTAATTCCTTTGATTAAAGAATCTTGCTGTTTATTAAATACATTTTTCATATTTTCATTTTGTATAATTTCTCCCATTATAGATTGATCATTGTTTCTATAAATATAAAGCTTATCAGGCATAAACACAAATTTACTTGCCGCAACAGAACATAAAACGTTAAAAAAATTATCTTCAAACCAAGATTTTATACTTTCACAAAATTTAAGATTATTGTCTTTTAAAAATTTATTTTTGTATAGGCCTCCCCAAGCAGTAAGAACTCTTTTGTAAATAAATATTTTAAGAATATCATAACTTGGGTCATTTATAACTTCGAATTTATCATAGTTGCCTAGCCATTTCTCCGTTTTTCCTTTTTCAACATCTTGACAGGAGTATCTGACCATATCTGCGTCATATTTTTTTGCCATATCATAACTTTTTTCGGCTGCAGTTTTATATATCATATCATCCGAATCAAGAAACTTAATGTATTCACCCTTGGCAAGCTCCATTCCCCTATTTCTAGCTACTGAGAGCCCCCCGTTTTCTTGATGGATCACTTTAAATCTAGGATCATTTTTTGCATACTCATCTAAAATTTTTTCAGATCCATTTGTTGATCCATCATCAACGCAGATTATTTCAATATCTTCTAAAGTTTGATTTTTAGCGCTTTCTAGACAATCTCTGAGTAAATTTTCAGGCGTATTATACACCGGGATTATTATTGAAATTTTGGGATTTGAAATTAGATTTTTCATTTGAGATAACCTCCTCTTTATTTAATAAAATATTTATACCATAGTTCAAAATCACGTGTATGTATCTTTTATTTTTTATATAGCGTATAATTATCACTTCCTTTCACGTTTACATCAATAATTACTTTTATTTATAACTCTATTATAAATTAAAACTTTTGGCAAGTCAATTGGCAGATTATACAAAAAAATAACAAGGGCGTGCATTAAAACGCACAAAACCCTGTTAATTCAAGCTTTAATAAAATATTTTTCGTTTAATACAAAATATTTTAACTCTCCCAAACGCTATTTTTCATATTATTTATAGTCTTTCTTTTTTCTTCCGATAAAAGCTCCAAAACATCGTCTTCAAGAAGTTCAGGGCCAATTGATTCCAAAAACAGCCTGTTAACATCGCAATTGTCTTTCCATTGGTTCATGTCCGCAAACCAATTTAAAAATCCAATTTTGGCTTCATCATTCTCAAAATATCCGTTTGCCTTCCAGTCTTCATACACGACGTTAACGCTTTTTGCGTGGCTGGTTGAATATTTTTCAAAATTTGAATTGCGACACAGCGAGTTTGGATTATTCACATAGTTATATAAATTTTCTGAACAGTAGACAATTTTTTCTGCTCTTGAGTTGCAGATCAAATTGACGGCCTGATCCTCTCCATATGTTGCCCCCGTGTCGAATTTGATATTGTGTCCTTTGAAAAATCCCGTCCGATACATTCCTCCCCAAACTGTTGTTGGCCAAATCAGCTCAAATTGAGGACCTTGGCGGATCTCGTCTATGGAGTTATGTCGGACGATGTCCGCGTCCTCGTCTGTTGCAATTTTATAGCACTTTTCAAGCGTTTGGGGGGCTATGGTGTCGTCAGAATCAACAAATTTTATATATTCGCCCTTGGCCAGCTCAACGCCGCGGTTTCTTGTTGCTGAAACTCCTGAATTGTGCTGGTGATAGACCCTAAACCTGGTGTCTCGTTTTGAATATTCTTCCAAAATTTCGCCGCTTTTGTCCAAAGATCCGTCATCTATGCAAATAACTTCAAATTCCTCCAAAGTTTGGTTTTGGATGCTTTTTAAACATGCTCTCAAATATTTTTCTACGTTATACACGGGGATAATAACAGAAACCTTAACCTCTTCAATCCGCTTGATATACGTCTCAATTTGGTTGGATTTGGAATATATATAAAACATAAAAGTCAAACTCAAGGGAACTATAACGCCGAGCATACAAATGACAATTCTTTTCAAAAAAACCACCTATAAATCAAATATGTTAGTTTATTTAAGATATATTAAACTCACGTTCAGTGTTTATATCCAGTTCGAAGGATATCCACATTTTGATAGCAGGAAATTCCGGTTCCGGCGGGGATTAATTTTCCTATGATGACGTTTTCTTTTAGGCCGGTTAGGGGATCGATTTTTCCTTTTATTGCAGCATCCGTTAAAACGCGCGCTGTTTCTTGGAAAGAAGCTGCGGATAAAAAGCTGTCTGTTGCAAGAGAAGCCTTTGTTATTCCAAGCAAAACCGCCTCCCAGGTTGGATATTTTATGTCTTCGTTTGTTGCTTTTTTGGATTTTAGGACTGCTATTGCGCTTTGAAGTTCACTGCGCTCAACATATGTTCCAGCAACAAAATTGCTGTCGCCTGGATCCAGAATTTTGACTTTGCGCATCATCTGGCGAACGATGACTTCGATGTGTTTATCGTTTATGTCAACTCCCTGCATTCTGTATGTTTTTTGAACTTCGGATATGAGATAGTTTTGAACTGCCTGTTCGCCTTTAATTGCTAAAACGTCATGAGGGTTGATTGGCCCTTCGGTTAAAGGGTCTCCCGCCTCGACTTGAGATCCATCTTCAACTTTAATCCTAAATCCAAATGGAATGCTATAATCTTTTTCTTGGCCGTCGCTTCCAGTGATAAATATGTGGCGGGCTTTTTTTATTTCTTCGATCCTGACTTTGCCGGAAATTTCTGATATTATTGAAGAATATCTCGGTCTCCTTCCTTCAAAAAGCTCTTCAACTCTTGGAAGACCCTGCGTTATGTCGTCTGCAGAAGCAATACCGCCGGTGTGGAATGTTCTCATGGTCAGCTGGGTTCCAGGCTCTCCAATAGACTGCGCAGCGATCGTTCCAACCGCTTCGCCAATCGCGACAACGTCATTTCGAGCAAGGTTAGCTCCATAGCACTTTCCGCATATCCCATACCTTGCTTGGCATGCTAAAATAGACCTGATTTCGACTTTTTTGATTCCCGCATCAATAATTCTTTTTGCATCATCATTAGTTATCAATTTTTCGCAGGACATTAAAAGTTCGCCGGTTTTGGGGTTTAAAAGATCGTGGCAAAGATATCTTCCAACAAGGCGCTCATGCAAAGGTTCTATGACTTCTTTGCCATCGGAAATTTCATACACTTCAACCCCATGATCAACCTTGCAATCATGCTGACGGATGATCACTTCTTGCGCAACGTCAACCAATCGACGCGTTAAATATCCCGAGTCTGCGGTTCGAAGAGCTGTGTCTGCAAGACCTTTTCTCGCGCCACGAGATGATATAAAATATTCCAAAATGTTTAAGCCTTCTCGATAGTTGGCTTTGATTGGAATTTCGATTGTTGCGCCAGATGTGTTTGCAATTAATCCACGCATTCCGGCCAACTGTCTGATCTGATTGATTGATCCGCGCGCCCCCGAATCTGCCATCATAAATATTGGGTTATAGCTGTCCAGGTTTTTAGTTAAAGCGCTTGAAACTTTTTTGGTTGTTTGATCCCAAACGTCGATGACCAGGTTATAGCTCTCGTCATTCGAAATTAGTCCTCGACGATATTGTTTTATAATGTTTGAAATTTTTTCATCAGCTTCATCTAAATAGGCCTGCTTTTGAGGGGGAATGACAGCATCGCTCACAGCAACAGTCACTGCGCCTTTGGTTGAATATTTAAAACCTTGAGCTTTAATTTTA
>CADBXQ010000053.1 GCA_902798675.1 Oscillospiraceae bacterium | reverse complement strand
TAAATTTATTTTGTTCCAAAAATCCTGTCTCCGGCGTCTCCAAGCCCGGGAATGATATAACCGCTTTCATCAAGGCTTTGGTCTAAAGCGCCGCAAAAGATTGAAACGTCGGGGTGGCTTTTTTCGACTTGTTCTATGCCTTCCGGCGATGCTATTATACACATAAAGCGCAATTTTTTAACTCCGCGTGTTTTTAAAATGTCCATCGCGTGAACCGCAGATCCTCCTGTTGCAAGCATCGGGTCAACCAGGATCACTTCAAAGCTTTCAAGATTCAATGGAAGCTTACAGTAGTATTCAACCGGCTTTAAGGTTGCGGCGTCTCGATATACGCCTATGTGGCCAACTTTTGCGGCCGGGATCAGCTCAAGCATTCCGGATTCCATCCCAAGCCCTGCTCGCAAAATTGAAATGATTGCGATTTTTTTGTCGATGATTTCAGCTTTTGTTTGCGCCATAGGAGTTTGAATTTCAACCTCGCTCAAAGGCAAATCTCTCGTTGCTTCATACCCCATAAGAAGCGATATTTCATGGACAAGTTCTCGAAATTCCTTCGTTCCGGTTGATTTGTCTCTCAAAAGTGAGGTTTTATATTTTATGAGCGGATGCTCCATGATTATTGGTTTCATAGCCAAAAATCCTTTCTTTGAAATATATATGCAACAAATTTTTAATTGTTTTGACAGGATTGAGCCTTGATCTCGATCTCTTTTATTTTTTCAACACGCCTTGAATGCCTTCCCCCTTCAAATTTTGTCGTAAGAAAAGTTTCAACCAGCTCCAAAGCAAGCCCAGCTCCAACAACTCTCCCCCCAAGGCAGAGGACGTTTGCGTCGTTGTGGAGCCGCGTGAACTTAGCTGAAAAAACGTCCGAACAGCAAGCGGCCCGAATTCCAGGGACTTTGTTTGCTGCGATTGAAATTCCAATCCCTGTTCCGCAAAACAGCAAAGCTTTATCACAAATTCCCTCAACAATTGCGCTGCAGGCTTTGACAGCGAAATCCGGATAGTCGCAGGATGATCGATCATAGCAGCCAAAGTCTTTATATTCAAGTCCTTTTTTTTCTAAATATTCAATCACACTACACTTTAATTCATATCCCCCGTGGTCGCTTCCAATAGCTATCATTTAATCTCCTCCTGATTTTTAAGATTATTTCGCATCCTCTCGGCTTGAGACAGTCTCAAATATTTTGGAAAAATTATCGCGCCTGGATCTAAATTTTCGTTTTTTATCTTTACAAGGACGCAAAAACCAACGCTTGAAGCCCTTTGAAGCCTGAGATTTGGAGGGGCAAGTCTAAATTTTGGAAACTTTTTCATTTTTTCAAAGCAAATTTTCGCCCCGTCGCCAACCAAAACAACCGGCAAATCATATCCAGCTTGAATTATCTGGCTCTCAAGCTCATCCATTGACAGCGCCCTGTCTTTGAAAAGCCTTTTGATTTTTCCCCCGCCAACTTTAAATAGGGCGTTATAGACCTGGTCATTTCGCGCGTCCATAACAGCGCAAGCGATCGCGTCAAAGCCTTCAAGATTTTTCGCAAGGCCCCAAAGCGTCGAAACCCCAACGCATCCACATTTTAGCGCCTGAGCCATTCCTTTTGCAGCTGAAACGCCAATTCGAAGGCCTGTGAATGAGCCGGGGCCAATGGAAACAGCTATTGCAAAAATTTCGCTTGAATTTTGGCGCGCGTTTTTAAACATATTTTCAACCATAACCATCAGTGTTTGAGAATGCGTTAAACCGGCGGTTATCGAGCTTTCGCATATCACCTTGTCTTGCCCGCAAATTGCGCAGGAAGCAGTTTGAGCGCTGCTTTCAAGGGCTAAAATTTTCATATATGTTTCACCCTCTTGATATTTTAATTAGTCGCTTGCGCACATTGAGTTTGATTATTTGGATTTTAATATAATCCTTTGGCAAAAAATCAACAATGTTTTCGCTCCACTCAATCGCAATAATGTTTTGAGGATCATTCAAATATTCAAAAAAATTTGTTGTTGCTAGATCGTCCTCGCCCGTAATGCGATACATGTCAAAGTGGATCAGTGGAACATCCCCGCGATATTCATTGACAATTGAAAAAGTTGGGCTGCAAATCTCTCCGCAAACTCCAAGCCCTTGCGCGAGGCCATGAATGAAAGTTGTTTTTCCAACTCCCATTTCCCCAAAAAATGCCAAACAGTCATTTTTTTTGATGTTATTCGAGAAAAGTTTAGCAAAAGCCACGGTCTCTTTTGAGGAGTTAACCACTTTTTCAAAGGGCAGTTCAAAGGTTTTGGCTTGTTTTTCCATTTAAAACAACCCCCTTATCTTTCCGTCCAAAACATCGATTGACAGGGCCGATGGCGATTTTCCAAGGCCAGGCATAGTCATTATATTTCCGGTCAGCATCACAACAAACCCCGCTCCTGAGGCAAGTTTAACTTCGTTCACAGGGACAACAAAATCTTTTGGATGTCCGATTTTTTCAGGATCGGCCGACAGAGAATACTGAGTTTTTGCGACGCAAACCGGCAACCTATCATAGCCCATTTTAACAAAGGATTCAAGCTGCTTTTTTGCTTTGGGGGAATATGTCACGCCTTTTGCGCCATATATTTGGGTTGCAATTTTTTCCATTTTTTCTTCAAGCGAAAGATTGTCTTCATATAAAAGCTTAAATTCATTTGGCTTTTCGCAAAGACTGACAACTTTTTTTGCGAGCATAACTCCACCTTGCCCTCCTTTTGAAAAGACCTCAGCCAGCGCAAATTCGCAATTTTGCTGTTTGCAGCACTCCTGAATAACGCCAATTTCTTTGTCGCTGTCGCTTAAAAATTTGTTGATTGCAACAACGATTGGAACATTATATAGCTTCATATTTTGTATGTGTTTTTCCAGGTTAGCAACGCCGATTTTAACTGCCTCAACGTTTTCTTTTAAAAGATCATTTTTGCTAACGCCTCCATTATATTTCAAAGCTCGAACAGTTGCAACCAAAACGACGCAGTCTGGCTTTAAGCCGGAATATCTGCATTTGATGTCAAAAAATTTTTCAGCGCCAAGATCTGAGCCAAATCCCGCCTCAGTCACAGCATAGTCGCCAAGCTTTAGAGCAAGCTTTGTTGCCAAAACTGAATTGCATCCATGGGCGATGTTTGCAAAAGGGCCCCCATGAATTAAAGCAGGAGTGTTTTCAAGGGTCTGGACGAGGTTTGGCTTGATTGCGTCTTTCATCAGAGCTGTCATTGCTCCTTGGGCGTTTAGGTCAGAGACAAAAATCGGTGTACCGTCATATGTATATCCGATTAAAATCTTTGCGAACCTGTTTTTTAAATCCTCCAAATCTTCAGCAAGGCAAAGTATGGCCATGATTTCAGACGCAACGGTTATTATAAACCCGTCTTCGCGAACAACGCCGCTTAAAGGGCCGCCTAAGCCAATAACTATGTTTCTCAGGGCCCGATCATTCATGTCCAAACAGCGCTTAAAAACTATCCTACGCGGGTCTAGGTTGAGGCTGTTTCCTTGCTGAATGTGGTTGTCTATTAAAGCGCAAAGCAGATTATTTGCTGATGTTATGGCGTGCATATCGCCCGTAAAGTGAAGATTTATGTCTTCCATTGGAACGACCTGAGCATATCCTCCTCCAGCGGCTCCCCCTTTAATTCCAAAAACAGGGCCAAGAGACGGCTCCCTCAGGGCCAAAACCGACTTTTTGTTTATTTTATATAGAGCTTGGCCAAGCCCAACGCTTATGGTTGTTTTTCCTTCCCCGGCCGGCGTTGGATTGATCGCGGTCACCAAGACCAATTTCCCGTCTTTTTTTTCTTTTAATTTTTTGCAAGTTTTGTGGCTGATTTTTGCCTTATATTTTCCATAAAACTCCAAATCATCGCTTTCAAGCCCCAATTTCTTTGCGACACTATCAATCGAAAGCATCCTTGCTTGTTGCGAAATTTCAATGTCTGACAGCATAAAAAACCTCCAAATTATAAAGTTTTAGGGCGATGAATCAAAAGCTGCCCTGAAGCACTTATACATTATATCACAATATATATTTTTTGTGAACCAATATGAGCAATATATTTTAATGTTGGTTTGAAAATTATTAAGGAAATGCTTTTATCAGCTTGTTATGGACGGTTTGCGCAGGATTTGCAGTTTCAATACAAAAAAATTGAAAAATTCTAGGTTTGGGTTATATTTGTTCCTTTAAATGATTCAGCTTAAAATATCCTACTTTTGTCTAAAAACCCAATATATTATAATATCCTTAACTTCGCTTAAAAAACAATGCACGGGCTAAGAAAGCGCCGCCCGCTCACAACCGACTGTAATATTAAACCCCGCTCAAGGACGAGTCAAGTTGAAAGCGTCCGTGACAAGTGGTAGGCCAGCGTCCTCGAGCCGCCCATTACTTGCCTTTTGCTTTTGTTTTAACTTTGAATTAATATAAAATATCTCAAATTTCACAAAATCAAACAAAAAACCACTCGAAAATTTGGTAAATTTGTCAATTGTTTTCTTATTTTTTTGAATTTATAATAAATGGTAGGGAATGAGTAAATGCTGATGTGAAGAAAATAATCGACTTTTTAATTTATTATTTTTAAGGAGGATTTTTATGAAAAAGCTAATTTTAAATCACTTTAAAATGTTAATGTCGATAATGCTAACCGCGATTTTGTTTTTGTCAACAATTTCATTTGAAGTTTTTGCAGAAGATCCAAAAGTTTCAATAATAATCCCGGTTTACAATACACCTGAAAATTTATTAAGAGATTGTTTAGAAAGTGCTAAAAATCAAACTTTAAAGGACATTGAAATAATTTGCGTTGATGATGGATCGACTGATGGAAGCGGGAAGATATTGGATGAATATGCAAAAGCTGACCCAGCAAGATTTAAAGTTATTCACCAAAAAAACGGAGGGGTTTCAGCGGCAAGAAATACTGGTATGAAGATGGCAAAAGGAGAGTACATAAAATTTTTGGATTCGGATGATATGATAGACGATGTTACCGCTGAAAAAAGCTATAATATTGCTAAAGAATATGATGCGGATATTGTGAGATACTCTTTAAAAGATGTTGAAATGGGAGGGTGGTTTAGCCAGTGTACTGATAGACTGAAGGTTATCAATGCTCCGGTTTTTCGGCGCGATTTATTGTTTGGTATTGCTTGCGCAGGATTATATCGAAATAAGTTTATTAAAGATAACGATTTAAACTTTTTTCAAAATGTGCATTATAGAGAGGACTCGTATTTTAGCGCAGTTTGCTTTCCTAAAGCAAATAAGGTTGTTCTGCTTCCCGATCAATTATATACATACAAAAATAATCCCATATCAGCCACTCACAATACTGCGAGACAAGCAGAACATAGGCAAAGCAGCGTATTTTTAGGTATTAAATTATTATATAACAACTGGAAAAGTTGTGGACATTTTAAACATGATATTGCAAAGATTGAATTTTTACACTGGCTTCTGTCCATAGATGATTTTAAACTATTTGATGTTTTTCAAGGGAGAAGTGCTCAATTTGATAAGATATATAGAGAAATTATAGATCCTGAACTACTCCAAGATAACATAATAAATCAACTGCCCACTTCAGAAAGAAGCAAGTTAAAATTCATAATGTGGCTTGCTAACTCAAAAACAAAA
>CADBXQ010000052.1 GCA_902798675.1 Oscillospiraceae bacterium | reverse complement strand
ATATAAAATTTAACGAAAAGAGGCAAAAACATGGCGAAAGAAATCTGGCTGGCTTGTTTTGGAGGATTCTCATATTTTACACTTGAGCTCATATATAATGGAGACAGCCATTGGGTTTCGTTTGTTTTTGGAAGCATATGCTTTGAAATTGTTGGAAAAATCAGACTTTTAAATTTGAATATGTTGATAAAATGTTTGTTTAGCGGGATATTTATAACGGTTTTCGAATTTTTTATGGGCATTGTTTTTAATCTGATCTTAAACTGGAATATGTGGAACTATTCGATGTTTTTCCTGAACATATCCGGCCAAATTTGCCTATATTTCTCACTAATTTGGACCATTTTGTCATTCCCCGCAATCAAGCTCCATCAAATCTTAAGCCAAGCAATCAACCCAGCTCAGGGATGTAAAAAATGCGGCTCAAAGCCAAAAGCATTAAGCTATAAAATAAAACAAGCTCAATAAATATCCAACAAAACCATATATATATCGCAATTATCTTATTTGCCCATCTCCTCTAATAATAAACTTCGGCGTTGTCAAATCTGCCAAACCCATAGGGCCTCTAGCATGCAGCTTTTGAGTCGATATTCCAATCTCAGCTCCCAATCCAAATTCATTGCCGTCGGTGAACCTCGTTGAAGCATTAACATAAACCGCAGCCGAGTCAACCTCTTTCAGAAAATATTCCGCGCTAAAATAGTCCGAAGTCACAATAGCCTCAGAATGCCCAGACGAATATTTGTTAATGTGGCAAGCAGCATCCTGGACGCAGTCAACAACTTTAACCGACATTTTATACCCCAAATACTCAGCATAGTAGTCGTCTTCAGACGCAATTTGGATTTCAGGCAGGATTTGCTTTGCCCTGGGGCAGCCAACCAACTCAACTCCAGATTTATCAAACTCCTCTTTTAATCTTTTCAAAAAATTCTCTGCAACGCTTTTGTGAACCAGCAAACTTTCAGCAGAATTGCAAACCGAAGGCCGCGACGTTTTTGCATTAACAGTGATGCGAATAGCCATGTCTATGTCGGCGCTTTGGTCTATATATATATGGCAATTTCCAACGCCCGTTTCAATAACCGGAACGGTTGAATTTTCAGCAACAGACCGGATCAGCCCCGCGCTCCCCCTTGGAATCAAAACGTCCAGAATTCCGCGCATTCTCATCATTTCTAAAGCGCTGCTTCGATCGGTTTTTTTGACAAGTCCAATAATGCTGGGATCTGCTCCATTTTTTTGGATTGCATTTTGCATGAGCTCAACCAAAACGGTGTTGGTGTGGATGGCGTCCTTGCCCCCTCGAAGCAAAACAGCGTTTCCGGATTTTATGCATAAAGCAGCAACGTCAACCGAAACATTAGGTCGCGATTCATATATCACTCCGATCACGCCGATTGGAACTTGGATTTTTTCTATTTTTAAACCGCTTGGCCTGGTCTGCCCCCAAACAACTTGATATGCAGGATCCGGCAAGCTGATTAATTCAAAAACCCCAAGCGCCATCGATTCAATCCTCTTTTGCGTCAACATCAGCCTGTCAACAAGATGTTTTGGCATGTCATTTTCTCGCGCAGCATCAAGGTCTTTTTGGTTTTGCTTGAGGATCAGATCAACATTTTCTCTCAAAGACTCTCCAATCGACTTTAAAATATTATTTTTCACGCAAGTTTTCGCTTTATTTATATATTTTGAGGCCAATTTAATTTTTTTGGCTTGAGCAACAGTATCCATACCAAACCATCCTTTTTTGAAAATTTATGTCAACTATCTTTTATTTTAAACTAATCAGCGTTCCCTCAGATTTTCCTTGAAAAATGCTATATATTCTGTCTGGATGAGAGCCATTAGCAATCAAAGTTGGAATGCCTTCAATGGAAGCAATTTTTGCGGCGTTTAGCTTTGTCAGCATTCCTCCCGTTCCAAGAGCGTTTGGCTCTCCTTTTGCGGATTCAACAAGCGATTTGTCGATTTTTTGTATATGTTTGATTAATTTTGCATCCGGATTTTTTAAGGGATTGCTGTCAAAAACTCCGTCCAAGTCAGTGAGTATAATCAAAATATCTGCGTCTATTAAAACAGCAACAGCGGCGGATAAAGTGTCATTATCGCCAAACTCAAGCTCGCTAATTGACATTGTGTCGTTAGCGTTGACGATTGGGATGATGTTTTTATCCAGAAGAGAAAAAAATGTGTTTTTAGCGTTTAATTCGTCTTCTTTTGCATTTAAAACCTGCTGCGTCAGCAAAATTTGAGCAACCATATGCCCGTAGTGCGAAAAAAGCGAATCATACATATTGATTAGTTCACACTGGCCAACAGCAGCGCAAGCTTGCCTATCTGAAACGCTTTTTGGAGGAGTCGAATAACCCATTTTCCCCGCGCCAACGCCAATCGCTCCTGATGTGACCAAAACAACGTCTCTTCCCGTGTTTTTTATGTCTGCGAGGACTTTAACCAAAGCCTCCATGTGGCGTATATTTAAAAGCCCTGTTGAATGCGCAAGAGTTGAAGTTCCGACTTTAACAACGATCCTTTGAAATTCCATCAAAAAAACACACCCCACAGTTTCTAATTAAGATTAATTATATCATAAATTTAAACAGTTTTCCACCCAAGCCACAAAATCAGCAAAATCAACAAATTAATCAAAAATCAACACATGCTTTTTGTCTGTTTTTTCAATTTTTATTTTGGATTATAGTTTAAATTAAAATATTGTTGTTTTTTCAAAACTTGCTGATTATATGGGATAGGGTCACAAATTTCAAACATATTGTCTCTTGTCCACATTTGAGTTGTCGTCATAACTGCATAACCCCGGCCAGGCTTTGTCGCCCAAGCAAGCGGCGAGCGCTTAGGAATTCCAAACATATATAGGATTGCGCTCAAAACTCCGCCATGACTGACGAGAGCTGCCTCATGAATCTTGTTTTTCATCATGTCTAGAATCAAATGGTTAAAGCCTTTGAGAAGACGGTTTATGAATGTTTTTTTATCCTCCCCGCTTTTTGGAGGCTGGCTCATGTGGCCATCAACCCAGCTTTCATATTCAGAGTTGTTTGAAAGCTCGTCTATTGATTTGTTTTCAAAAACGCCAAATGAATATTCTTTTAAATCATCAACGGTTTCAATGAGGCTGTGGGGATATATAAGCTTGGCCGTTTCAAAGGCGCGCCGAAGCGGACTGGAATAGGCCTTTTGAACTTTGGGATATTCGCATTTTGAGATAAGCGACAGAATTTCCCGCTTGCCCTCAGCATTTAGAGGCAAATCTGTCAGGCCAAGATACCTGCCATCACGGTTTGCATCCGTTATTCCGTGGCGTATTAAATATAGTTTATATGTCCTCAAAATAATCCTCCTCCAATCAACTCACTCATTTTAAATAATATATTCTCATCATTATACCACAATATTTCCAAAATTACAAAACTTTTTCGACATTTTTTGATTTAAAATATTCACACAAATGGTATAACTGCATTTTGATGTTGTGATTTTTCATAATTTATTGCAAATATATTGCTTCATTTTGGCTCATATTCACAAAAATTAAATTATTTGTTCGACATTTTAAAAAATGTTTTGACAAACTTCTGACAATATAATATAATACATGTTGTTGTCTACTGAAAGTATTTTTATTAGACAGACTACTAAACGTTAAAAATATATTTAAAATTTGGAGGAAAAATAAACATGAGTTCTGATTTCCCACGAATTCTCGCTTTGCTAAGAAAAGAAAAAGGCCTGAGTCAAAAGGTTGCAGCCAGTCATCTGGGCATTTCGCAGTCTTTGCTATCACACTATGAGAAAGGAATTCGCGAATGCGGCTTGCCTTTTGTTGTTAAAGTTGCCAAGTTCTACAACGTTTCGTGTGACTATTTGCTAGGGCTGTCCCCAGAAAGAAATGGATCAACTTTGGCTGTTCAAAATTTGAAGGATCCGTCCGGTCAAAAAGAGGTTTTAGATTCCAAAACCTTAAAAACTGTTTACAAAAAGAAGATTTCATTTTGCTCGCTAAACGTCCTGTTTGATATGCTGTCAAAAACCGATAATGATGAATTGACAAATGAAATGACCTCGTTTTTATATCTAGCGATATATAGAATGTTTCGAATTTTGTTTAGAATGAACAAGAAAAACAAACGTGAAATGTTTGCTGTTTCCGACCTGGTTGCCAGCCAATATGCCCAGGCCAGAATGATCAAATCTGAATCAAATGCAAATGTCATTTCTCGTAAAATTTCAACTAAAAAACATGACCAAGACGCAACTCCAGAACAATTTCAAATCAACAACAGCTTTTTGGAAGAAAATTATCCCGAAGACTATAGCGCGCTTCTCAATCTAGTGAAAAATTGTGAAGCAACAATGGAATACTAGAACTTGATTTATTCTATTTGTTAATTAATTTTAGATACTGTTCAATTATTTTTGAAATCTTGCTAGAAGCTTTAAATTTAAATTTTTCATATTCACTTTGAGCATTTCCATTGTCTGAAATAACCCTGACTGCGCCAAAATCAACATTTGCTTTAAAACAAGCTTGAGCAATCGCTGCTGCTTCCATTTCGACAACGTTTGCGCCAAATTGTTTTTGTGTTTTTGCAATTTCTTCGCAAGATAAAAATTTATCTCCAGTTGCAAAGATGCTTCTTTTTGGCGCGGCTTTTGTCTTTGAAGTTGCAACCCAGAGATTTTCGAAAATGGTTTTGCTCGCTTTGATTTTCAAAAGATTTATTCCCGAAATCAGGCCAACCGGGTCTCCAAGAAGCGAAGTGTCAACGTCATGTTGAACAAAGCCTGTGGCTATGGCGACGTCCCCAATGTTCATCGCCTTCGTCCCACCCGCAATTCCAACGTTTATCATTTGATTCGGAGCATGTTTTAAGATTATTGTTTGAGCGCAAATCGCAGCGTTGACCTTTCCGGGGCAGCACTTCGAGACGACAAGACTTGTGTTTTCATGCCTGCCTTCGCAAAAAAACGTCTGACAAAATGTATATTTCTTTGGGTTTTGGACTAAATGTAGAATTTGATCTATCTCAATGTCCATAGCCCCGATTATTGCAATTTTCACAGCAAATAATCACCACCTTGCGTTAAAAAATAAAATTAAAAGACATCATCTATAAACTGCTTTATAAATATAAATTTGGAGGAAATTTTAAATGGTTTCAATTGGAAATCTATGGGACAAGCTTTTGATTAAAGAATGGGAAAAAGAATACTATCAAAAACTGCGCGCCATTTTAAAACATGAATATTCAACAACAACCATATACCCCGATATGCACGACATATTCAACGCGCTGAGATATGTTGACTATGAAAGCTGCAAAGTTGTCATAATTGGCCAGGATCCATATCACGGCGAGGGTCAGGCCCACGGATTGTCTTTTTCAGTTAAACCAGGGGTTAAGATTCCGCCGTCTCTGAAAAACATATATAAAGAAATCGAGGACGACATCGGCTCCCCGCAGCCTCAAAACAACGGAGATTTAACCCGCTGGGCAAGACAGGGCGTTTTGCTTTTAAACGCCGTTTTAACCGTCCGCGCAGGGCTTGCTAATTCACACTCAAAAATCGGCTGGCAAAACTTGACGGACAAAATCATTAAAATTTTAAACCAGCGCGAAAAGCCAATGGCCTTTTTGCTTTGGGGGGCATATGCTGGAAAAAAGCAGGAACTTATAACAAACCCAGCTCACCTAACCTTAAAAGCCGCCCATCCCAGCCCTCTGTCAGCGTCACGAGGATTTTTTGGCTGTCGACACTTTTCCAAAGCCAACGAATTTCTGGCTAAAACCGGCCAAACTCCAATAAAGTGGTGATAAAAATTCATATATTTAAAATAAAAACATATCCTTTA
>CADBXQ010000051.1 GCA_902798675.1 Oscillospiraceae bacterium | reverse complement strand
TGTTGGGGAGACGAAGGAAGAGATGTATTCTGTCATAGATCATGTCGAGCCGTTTATGCCCCAAAATAAGCCGCGATATCTCATGGGAGTTGGAAAGCCTGGAAACATTATCGAGGCGGTTTATCGAGGCGTTGACATGTTTGACTGCGTTATGCCGACGAGAAATGCGCGTCATGGGCATGTCAACACATGGCGTGGAGTTCGGAATTTGTTGAATTTGAAATATGAAACCGACCCGACTCCAATAGACTGTGAGTGCGATTGCGTGGTGTGTAGGCGATATTCTCGAGCCTATTTGAGACATCTTTTTAAGGCCAAAGAGATGCTCGCTTCGAGGCTGTGCGTTATGCATAATTTATATTTTTATAACACTTTGATGGAAAAAATCAGAGAGGCGATATGTAAATCAAATTTTTGTGATTTCAGAAGAAAATATGCCGCGATACTGGACTTGAGAATATAATTTTTTAAATATAAAAATCAGCATGCAGATATTTGTTATTTGCGTGCTGACTTTTATTTATTCAATATATTGATGATTTTTTAACTAATTTTTTAATTTGCAAACATTGACAGGATTTTTATTAGCGCTGGTGTATGATTATTACTATAAAAAAAATATTTGTTATGGGAAATGGGGATGGCTGAAATGAGAGAAAAAATATTAAAATATGCCAGCGTTGAAAATATTTGGCAGATAGTTGAAAACATTTCTTTTTTTACTCTTGGTTTTATCTTGAGCTTTTCCAAAATAGCGGGAATATTTTCGCCGTTTTGTCTTGCTTTTTCCATGGCATTACCGAAAAAATGGTCAATTTGCTCTTTTTTGGGCGGGATATGCGGGGTTGGTCTGTTCGATAATTTAAATGGAATGACATATATTTTTGCATTATCTCTGGGACTGATTTTTAAAATGCTTTTTGGAATGAAGTTTGTCTTTGTAAGTGCTATGTTTTCAGTTTTATCAATGTCAATTCCCCACATAATTTCGATGCTTGTGAATCCGGTTGGTTTTGGGACAATAATCATGATATACACCGAGATAATTCTGACGGGAAGTGTGACTGCGCTTTTGAAAGGGGGGCTGAAAAATTTTAGCATAAATCCTAAAAAAACGTTTGATTTAGCGGGATTTTCCATGGTTGCAATTGCTTTTTTGGTTGCGTTTTGCAATTTGAGTTTTTTTGGCCTTAATTTTGGACGGTTTTTGTCGGCGATTTTAGTTGCTGAGTCAGCAATACTTGCCGGGGCAGGGGGAGGCGCGGTTGTTGGAATAGTTGCAACAATTGGGCTTGCGCTATTCACAAAAGATTTTGCGCTTGTTGGAGCAATACTCACAGTTTCTGGTTTTATTTCGGGAATTTTTAACATGGCTGGAAGATTTTTTCAATCAATGGTTTTTGTTTTAACATATCTTTTGGGATGCGGTTTTTTTGGGGGAGTGAGCGTGAACAGCCTGGTTGAGGTTTCTATAGCCTCATGCTTTGTGTGTATATTTCCAGTGAAAAATTTTTTGGGGTTATTTGCAAAAAACAGATTTAGTAGAATAAATGACAGGTTTGTTGCAAATGATGAAGTTGCTCTAAAACTCCAGTTCACAGCTAAAACACTTCTAGATTTGCAAAGTAACCTTCAAAAGTGCGCAAAAAAAATGGACAGTTTAACATATAAAGACATTTCAGATATATATGTTAAAGCCGCAGACGAAGTGTGTAAAAAATGCAGCTCAAACACATTTTGTTGGATAAAATCATATAACGAGATCATGAGAGCCCTAAACCACATTTCGAAGTTGCTGCGACAAAATGGAAATCTAAGCATGGAAAATGTTCCGATATTTTTAAAGCAAAAGTGCTGCAAAATTGAAAAACTGGTTTGGGCCATAAACTTGGGATATCGCGAATTTTTGTGTATGGAGCAGACCGCGAGAAGGGTTAACGAAGCAAGATCCATCGCAACTGAACAGTTTAGCGGCATGTCGGAATTGCTAATGGAAATGAGCGAAGAAATTGCGGATTTTGAAAAAGTTGATCATAAAACAGCACAAATTGTGGCGAGCATTTTAAAAGATTATGGAATAAATTTCAGCGGAATATCATGTTTTTTAGACAGATTTGATCATTTAATAATTGATTTATATTTGGACGAGCTTCCGGAAAAAACTCAACTATGTGAGATGACTGAAATTATTAGCCGGTCGATCGATCGGCAGCTTGAGGTGCCCAGCATAACGCGCGCAAACAAAAGTTATAAAATATCATTTTTCGAAGTTGCTTCGCTCAGCATTGATTTTTCGGCTGTTCAAACGTCGCCAAATGGAAACACATATTGTGGCGATAGTTATGATTTTTTTATGGATGGAAAAGGATTTGCACACATGCTGTTGAGCGATGGAATGGGGAATGGGGACAGGGCTGCTGTTGACAGCGTTATGACTTGCTCGACGATGAAGAGGCTCTTGCAGACGGGTTTTGGCTTTAAATCAACTCTAAAACTTTTAAACCTGTCATTCGCGATCAAATCCAAAGAAGAGTCTCTGGCAACAATCGACACATGCACAATCGACCTATATACTGGAATGGTTAAATTTGTTAAGGCTGGAGCGACATATTCATATGTTAGCAGCAAAGGGAACATAAAGGAAATTCCGTGTTCAAGCCTTCCGATCGGGATCATTCAGGGAATCGCTTTTGACAGCAAAGAATTGAAGCTTTCAAAGGGAGATGTCATCGTCATGGTCACAGATGGCGTTACTGCGGCAGGAACAGATTGGGTCAGCTGCGAATTAAAATCACACATTAAGCAGAGTTCAAAAGAGATAGCAAACAAAATAATGGAAGGCGCAAAAAAGCGTTCGGATTGCGGCCACGCGGATGACATAACAGTTCTTGTTTCAAAAATTATTTAGCATCTTTTAGAAAATTTCTGTTTTGAATCAAATATATCACACCCGATATAACAGTTATTGCAGTTGAAAAAACCATTAAAATTTGGCAAATCCAAAATAGCGCGTCGGAAAAAGGCCAAATCGCAAAAATCAGGCAGGATATTATTGCGAAAATTTGTGAAACAGTTTTTAATTTTCCGAAAAAATT
Source organism: Oscillospiraceae bacterium (assembly GCA_902798675.1). Classification (GTDB taxonomy): domain Bacteria; phylum Bacillota; class Clostridia; order Oscillospirales; family Ruminococcaceae; genus RUG12519. The sequence continues at coordinate 7,794 of CADBXQ010000051.1, read as the reverse complement.
GGCGGCAATGACCTTTCCATTTGAGCTTGCGATCAGCCGAAGCGACGTGACTAAAAATTCGCGTGACAAAATTATTATGACGACTAAAACGTCGATTAAATGCAGGTTTAGGAGGCATGCGAGCGCCGCTGTGATTAATATTTTGTCTGCAAGCGGGTCCATAAACTTTCCAAAATTTGTGACTAAATCATATTTTCTCGCAACCTTGCCATCAACCGCATCGGTTAATGACGCAGCCACAAAAATAAACAGAGAAAGGCCGAAATAAAGCGGGTCTTCGGGGCCAATCAATGTGAAAAAAACAAAAACTGGGACAAGCAGGATTCTAAAAACAGTCAATATATTAGCAATATTCATAAATAATCTCATCTCCCAGACTATGTCATATATTCTCCAAACAAATCACCATATTCCGTTTTATTAATTTTTACTTGAATAATGTCACCAATATTCAAATTATTCTTGGATTTAACATATACATGGCAGTCTATTTCCGGCGCGTCTGCAATTGATCTTGCGATGTAAAGGTCGTCTTCAAATCCATCCACGATCACTTGGATTGATTTTGAGACCATTTTTTCACCAAATTTTTCAATCAAACGTTGAGCTTGGGTCATAATCGCCTTGGCTCTTTGATTTTTAACCTGCTCAGGAATTTGGTTTGGAAGCTTTGCTGCCGCCGTCCCTTCCTCCTGAGAATATGCAAAACAGCCCAGTCGGCTGAAACTTGAGCCTTTGACAAAGTCAAGGAGCTCTTCAAATTGAGATTCTGTTTCTCCTGGAAATCCCGCGATCAGTGTTGTTCGAAGTATGGAATTTGGCAAAATGCTTCTGATTAATTGGATTTTGTCGACAATTTGTTGTTTTGTCGTTTTCCTGTTCATTTTCTTCAGAATTTCGTCGTTGATGTGTTGGATTGGAAGATCAAGATATGGAAGGATATTTTTATTTTGGGCGATAACTCCAAGCAGTTTTTCGTCTATTTTCTCCGGATATGCATATAAAAATCTAATCCATTTGAAATTTAACAAAGCAACTTTTTCAAGAAGCCAAGCCAGCGAAAATTTGCCATATATGTCGATTCCATAGGACGTTGTGTCCTGCGCAACAAGGATTAGCTCCTGAACGCCCTTTTGCGCAAGCCACCTCGCTTCATTCAAAATGTCCTCAATTTTTCGGCTTCGATAGCGGCCTCTGATTTTTGGAATTGCGCAATATGTGCAGCAGTTGTCGCAACCTTCTGCAATTTTTAAGTATGCATAATGAGCGGGAGTTGTCAGGATCCTTCTGCCGCCCAGGCAAAGTTTTTCCAAAGAGTCAAATTTTGAAATTTTCTTTCCTTTTAAAGACTCAACGATCGCCTCTGCCAGCATTTCATTTGAGCCCACCCCCAAAACAACGTCAACCTCCGGAATTTCTTTCAAAATTTCGGTTTGATATCTTTGAGCCAAACACCCTGTGACGATGATGGATTTGATGTTTGATTTTTTCTTTTCAGCAAATTCCAGAATTGTGTCTATGGCTTCCTGCTTTGCGCTGTCTATGAAGGCGCAGGTGTTGATGATAACGGCGTCCGCTTGATTTGAATCATTAACAATTTCAAATTGCCCATTTTTGGATAAATCGAACAAAATTTGTTCTAAGTCTATTTGATTTTTTGGGCATCCTAAGGAAACCATGCCAACTTTTATTGCCATATAAATTCGTCTTCTCCTTTATTTTTATGATTAGTTCTAAAAATTATATGATTAGTTCTAAAAATTATTATCACTTTTTTGTTTGAGCGTATATATTGCGCTTTTTATGTCGTCATAGGAATGACCCTGTCGTAAAAGAGCAGCGATAACTTTTTGCTCAGATTCGAAATTATTCAATTTATTCATATATTTTTTACATATAACCTTCAATATTAGCTCGACGCTGTCAAAATCAATTGAATTTATCGCTTGGGTTGCGGTTTCCTTGTCAATTCCTTTGAGCTGAAGTTCACGCAAAACCCGCCTAAAACCGCGATTTTTATTTTCTATTAACCTTCGCGCCAAATTTTTAGCAAATTTTAAATCGTCAATAATCCCAAGTTCGCTTAAATTTTCAACTGTTTTTTTTGCAACTTCCGGCGAAAATTCTTTTTGCAATTTTTGAGTCAGCTCTTTTGAAGAATAATCGCGGTAGCTAAGGAAAAGAAGCGCCCTGTCTTTTGCATATCTAAGCGTTCCTTCAAGCTTAAATTTTTGAATGTGAGAAGTTTCATATGATTTTTGGTTTTCAATTTTAAAATCAAGTAATGTGTTTTGGTGAAAAACGCCAATAAAATCATTATCGCAATATATATTGTAATAATTCCCTTTTTTCTTTTGGATGCTAATAATATTCATAGTGCAAAATCCGATGCGTCAGGGACTATGTCGAGACGGGGTTGGTTTGCTTCAAAATTTTGCGTTTTAATTGTTGATCCTGAGTCTTTGGAAACGGCTTTGTCTGCGGCGGTTGAAGGTTTTTTTAAAGAGGAATTAATTTTTGCAAGGTTTTGTTTAACCAGCTTTTCGATTTCGCTGCAAAGCTGCTTGTGCTGCTCTAAATATATTTTAGCATTTTCGCGCCCCTGGCCGATTCGCTCTTGTTTATATGAAAACCAAGCGCCGCTTTTGTTAATAATGTCTAGGTTAACCGCCATGTCTAAAACCTCGCCAACATAGGATATCCCAACTCCATAAAGCAGGTCAAACTCAGCCTCTTTGAAAGGGGGAGCAACCTTGTTTTTGCTGATTTTACATCTGGTTTTGTTGCCAATGATTTTTGTTCCGTCTTTGATCTGTTCGCCGCGCCTGATTTCCATCCTAACAGATGAATAGAATTTCAGCGCTCTTCCGCCAGGCGTCGTTTCTGGATTTCCATATATTACGCCTATTTTTTCTCGGATTTGGTTGATAAAGATTGCGGCGCAGTTGGTTTTGCTGATTATTCCGGTCAATTTGCGCATCGCTTGCGACATAAGCCTTGCTTGAAGTCCGATGTTGCTGTCTCCCATTTCGCCTTCGATTTCAGCTTTGGTTGTCATAGCAGCAACAGAGTCTAAAACAACAACGTCAACAGCCCCGGATCTAACAAGAGTTTCGGTTATTTCAAGCGCCTGCTCTCCTGAATTTGGCTGGGAAACCAAGAGAGAATCAATGTCAACGCCAAGAATCTTTGCATAATTTGGATCTAGTGCATGTTCAACATCTATGAAAGCAACATTTCCCCCGTTTTTTTGAGCTTGAGCCGCGATTGAAAGGGCAACGGTTGTTTTTCCGGAAGACTCTGGCCCATAAATTTCCGTTATCCTGCCGCGAGGGACTCCTCCAATTCCAAGTGCTATGTCAAGCCCCAAAGAGCCCGTGGATATTGCCTCGATGTCTAAAGATTGATTGCTCCCAAGAAGCATTATCGCGCCTTTTCCGAAATTTTTTTCGATTTGAGCAAGCGCGGTTTCAAGGGCTTTTTGCTTGTCTGAGATCAGGTCGCTTTTGTTGAATTCTTTTTTAGTGTTTGTTTTTTTAGCCATGATTTTTCTCCTTGAATTTTAGATTAGATTGGGGTTTTTGCCCCAAAACAACCCTGTCTTTGCCGCAAGGGTCTTTGATGGTTTTTGTGTTGATATAGCCGTTTTTTATCAGTATTTCATCAACCAGCGCTTTTTGACTCCAGCCTATTTCGAAGATGATGAGGCCGTTTGGCTTCAGGGCTTTTTTCCATATTTTTGCGATTTGCCTGTAAAACATAAGCCCATCCCGCCCGCCAAACAGCGCCATTTTTGGCTCGTGTTTTAATTCATCTTGCAAATTTTTCATGTCATTTTGCGTTAAATATGGGGGGTTACACACGATAATATCAATATCTCGAAAATTTTCGACAGATCTTTCATCTAAAACGTCAAGCTTTAATATTTTGGCGTTGCTTTTAAAATTTGACAAATTTTTTTCAGCGTATTCGATCGCTTGGTCTGAAAGCTCCAGGGCGCTTATATCGCAATCAGGAAGATTTTTTGCAATTGCCGCCGATATACACCCGCTCCCTGCGCATAGGTCGAGGATTTTGGAAGCTTTTTTTGCAAGCCGAAGGACAGTTTCAACAACAGTTTCAGTTTCGGGGCGTGGAACCAAGACCCCTTTGCCAACTTTAATTGGAATCCCATAAAATTCCCAAGTCCCAAGCAAATATTGCAAAGGCTCTCCATTTTTCCTTCTTTTTGCAAGATTTAAACACTCTTTTGAAAACTTTTCAGATATGTCATCTTTTAAAAGCCATTTTGATTTTGGCAAATTTGTGACGTGTGTGATGATTATGTCTGCTTCAAATGAAAAATCCGGCTTTTGCTTTAAAATGTTGCGCAATTTTTTGCGAAGATCTATTGTCACCATTGGTCTTCATCTTTATTTTTTGGAATCACTTGCTCAAACGCGGCTATTGCAACTTCTATTTGGCTTTCGTCGGGTTCGCTGGTTGTCAGCCTTTGAAGCCAAAGCCCCGGAGCTGAGACAATTCTAGTGCAAGTGTTGGTATATCTGCCTGCCAGTTGAATGATTTCAAATGAACATCCCGTGACAACAGGAAGCAGGGCGAATTTCAAAATGATCCTAATAAGCAAATCGTCCCATGTTATCAGTGAAAAAATGAGGATTGAAATGATCATGACTATTATCAAAAAGCTAGTTCCGCATCTGGGATGGAACCGTGTGAACTTTTTAACATTTTCAACAGTCAACTCGCAGTCTGCTTCATAGCATGAGATTGTTTTATGTTCTGCTCCGTGATATTGAAATGTTCGACGCATATCCGGCATTAACGAAATTATTGCTAAATATGCGACGAATATGATAATTTTTAGAATCCCCTCAAGAATGGCTTTGGAAAAATTGTTGAGGCTCAAGGCGGAGTTTAAAGTTTTTATTGCTAAAGATGGAATAAACATAAAAAGCCCAATCGAAAGGACAACCGCTAAAACCGTCCCAACAACTCCGGCAATTTCGATGATATTTTTGGTTAGGCCTTCATTTTTTGCTTGCTCCTCTTTGTTTTGAGGCTCAGACTGCTCCTCTTCGCCCATAGCCGCCTTTTCAGCTGATTTCATGAGACATTTATATCCCAAAGCAAGCGAAGAAACCATCCCAACAACTCCGCGAAGAATTGGAATTTTTCTATACCACTTGGGGTGAATTAGGCTCCCAACCTGCCAAGTTTCAATGTCTATTTTTTTGTTTGGCAGACGAACGGCCATAGAAACCTTGTCAAGGCCCCTCATCATGACCCCTTCAATCAGCGCTTGACCGCCTATTTTGCTTTTTCTTTTTTCAGTTTTCATAGCCATGCCCTCCTAGAAATTTTATTATTTTAGCAATTTAATCGCTGGTTTTGCCTATTTCTTTATATAGAGGAAAAGTTATTGTTACTTGAGTTCCTTCGTTTTCAACGCTTTGGAACTTTAAGCTGCCATCATGTCTTTTAATGATTTCTTCAACAATCGACAACCCGATCCCAGAGCCTTTTTTTGAAAAATTTGCTTTGAAGAATTTTTTTGTTATGTGTGGCAGGTCTTGCTCTGAAATTCCACATCCTGTGTCTGAAATTTTTATCACAGCGTTTGGACTTTCAACATGCGCATCAATATTGATTGAACCTCCGCGATTAGAATATTTAATAGCGTTGTCGATTATATTGATAAACACTTGGCGAATTCGATTTTTGTCTCCATATATCATGGGGATGGCTTCTTGTTCGTTATATATAAGCTTTTTTTCTTCACGAAGCGCGATGTCGGAATATATTAAAACTGCTTCTTCGAGCTCGACAAAAAGATCCATTTTGTCTTTGTTGAGCTGAAACCTGTCGTTTTGAATTCTTGAAAAGTCCAAAAGATCTTCAACCATGTCGGCTAGTCTTGAGGTTTCTTTAGAAATAACGATCATGCCTTTGTTGATTGTTTCCTTGTCATTATAGCTTGTGTCTAGGATTGTTTCGCTCCAGCCCTGAATTGCTGTTAAAGGAGTCCGCAGTTCGTGTGATATGGAGGATATAAATTCATTTTTTATATATTCTGAATTTGCAAGTTCATCTGCCATATAATTTATTGATTTGCATAATTCTTCTATTTCATAGTTAAATTTTTTACTAATTCTAACATTTTTGTTTCCAGCTGCTATTTTTTTGATAACCGAGTTGATTTCGCGAACCGGTCTAACGAAAGAATTAACAAAAAATATTCCAGAAATGAAAACTAAAGACAAAATTATCAGACTGATTATTATTGAGGTCATTGTTAAATTTGCGATGAGTGAATCTATGTCGCGCAGAGAGACCATATATAATATGGCTGAAAATTCGTTGTTTATTGTTGAAATGGCTTTGGTGTATGTCATGACATGTTCGCCGCTTTTAAAATATTCAGTTCGCAAAACATATGGTTGAGAGTATGATATGGAGTTTTTATAGGTTGAGGGATCGCTTGAATATGTTGTTAAAATTCCGTTTGAAGAAGCGACAATGTTGCCGTAAAAATCCAAACCAAAAACAGCAATTTTATCAGAAGTTGAAAAATTTTCAATCAAGTTTCGAATTTCAGCATTAAGCACTTTAGAGCTGCTGGCCATTGATTGGATGATGTATGTGTTGTTTGTTGCGATTGAGTTTAGCTTTTGTTCGGCATAGTCATAGTAATATTTTTTTATATTAACAATCAATATAACATTAACTGCGACCAAAACGAGCGTTATGAAAGCAAAAGTGTTGAAAATCCATTTGTGTGTAATGCTTCGTATTTTCAAGCAGATTCATCCTAACCTTTAAATTCTTTGCAATAAATTCAAAATGAAAAGCTTTGAGCGAGTTTTTCCTATTTGTCATTCCATTTATATCCATATCCCCAAACAGTTTGGATATATGTTGGAAAAGACGGGTCATCTTCGATTTTGATTCTCAATCGGCGGATATTGACATCAACTATTTTTACATCTCCAAAATAATCTTTTCCCCAAACTTCGCGCAAAATGTGAGTTCGTTCCATAGCAACATTGGGATTTTTAAAAAAAAGAGTTATCAGCTGATATTCAACCTGAGTTAGCTCAACAGGCTTGTCGTTTTTGGTTAAAACGCGGTCATTTTTATTGAATTTAAAAGGCCCGGAGATTATTATTTCAGTTTTGTTAGAACTTGCTTCAACCATGCTGACCCTTCTATATATTGCGTCAACTCGGGCAATCAGCTCAGAGGGAGAAAATGGCTTTGATATATAGTCGTCAGCTCCAAGCATCAAGCCCCGAACCTTATCCATCTCTTGAGTTTTTGCTGTCAGCATGATTATTCCAACGTTTTCATCCGCCTTTCGAATCTGACGGCAAACCTCAAAGCCATCAACCCCCGGCATCATAATGTCTATTAAGACTATGTCAAAATTTGAGTCGGGCTTTTGAAATGTTTTTATTGCTTCTTCTCCACTTGAAACGTCTGTTGTTTCATATCCGGACCGATTCAAATTAATGACAACAAAATCACGAATTGCGTCTTCATCTTCACAAACTAAAATTTGCTTCATAAAAAACCTCCTGGGAAAATTGTTTAAACATTTCGAATTATAAAGAAACTTTCTTTTAATTGATCCATAGTCATAAATAATTGAGAATTTGAAAAATTTTTAGGCTGATTCAAACTTGCAAGATATATTAGAGGTCCCTCAGATTTCAGGATAAAGTAGTCTTTTGGAAGCGCGCTTTTGTTTTTTTGGTGTTCAACCTTGATTTTAAAAAGAGTTTCGCGGCTGTT
>CADBXQ010000050.1 GCA_902798675.1 Oscillospiraceae bacterium | reverse complement strand
TAAAGAAATTGGAAGAAAAAATTATTAAACTCAAAGATGAATATATCGCAAAATATGGAGATTTGAGACAAGAGTTTAAAATATTGAAAACAAATGCATTAAAATACACAAATCAACCTGCAGTCAAGAGTGTGATTGAAAATCAAATAAATATGTTGAGGAATAAAATAAATTCAATCAACTCAACAATTTATGAGATGAATATTAATTTTTCGATGTGTGGATTATATAACTGTTTAATTAAATTTAACATTAACGGAATTATTAGTGACACAAGTTGTAAAAATTCAAATGGTTTTAATGAGTCTTTTGGAGCAATAAATTCCATAAATCTCAAACTCCAGCAAGCAGTTTCCAATAATTTGACTGGCAATGAGTGCGAAAATCTTCTTTTGGCTTTAAATGTTTTAAATAATGGTTTTGACAGTTTAGATCCGAATGAGAAAATTCAAATATCCTTGAATTTTCTAAAAGCGCAAAAATTATTAAACATTCTTGATAAAAACCTGAAAATATTCGAAAATAATAATATTATGAATACTATTTTAGACAAAGCAAAAAAAACAATATCAGACTATATATGTGAATTTTTGAAATTTAGTTCGATGAATTATATGGATGATGAAGACATTAACAATTATTTGCCTGTGTTTATAAATAATGAATATATTTATAATTCTAGAAATATTTACGAATTAGAGCAAACAATTTTTGATATTTTTAAGCTAACTAATAAAAATTTGCTGGATCATAAATATTCTGAATTGGTTAATTCGCCTATAAACAGCGAGCAAATCCAAAAAGACGCTTGTCGATTGATTTTAAGCGATTTAAAAATATCAGTCATGAATATTTTAGGTAAACTCGATAATATATTAAACTCAGGCGAAAATCCTGCGCAAAATATGGCTGGCGTTTTAGAAAAAGTTGTAAAAAATATAAAATCATTCAATAAGACTTTTAAAAATCATCAAAACAAAGATAAATTCGACTTGTTATGTGATTTTTTAACAAAAACCAATTTAAACATACAAAATCTTCAAAACCAACTGAAAAATTATATGAACATTGTGTCTGATCAAGAGAAAATTTGCGGTATGATAAATTCGATTCAGTTTGAATTAAATAAAATGTTGACGCAAGAAGTCGATAATATTTTTAAATAAAAGAAATAGTAGAGGTTTTATCAACAATGAATGTTAAATTATGTGTTTTTAAAAAATTTATTGCTGTTTTTAGCGCTTCTTTAATATTTTCAACTGCCTTTTTTTCGGCAAGTGCTGTGAAGGACAAACAAACAGCTGATAAGTCGACTGCGCAAAAAAGCGATGCCAATGATATAAAATTAAATGATGAATTAAATAAAAACGCCAATTTTTTTCATATATCTAATATAAAATTGAATGATTCTAAAATATTGTTGTCTCAAAAGATTATTGATGATTCAGATATATTATTCAAATCTTCTTCTGATCAACTTCATTTTTTGAATAAAAAGAGAAAAATTGACTCTTTGGGAATGGATTTAATGGTTTCTAATTCGACTTTTGCAAAGAAGAAAAAGTTCGATTTTTGCGGCGCGGATTGCGGTTCTGAAGTTTTGGATTCTGAACAACTTGTTGACGTTTGTTTTCAAAAAAGCAAGAATGACATTAAAGATATGTTGCGCATTTTTTGCGACGTTTCTTCGCTGCGATTTGCCATAAAATCGTATTTAGATTCTCAAAAAGGGTCGGATGTTTGGAAGAAAAATGCTATTTTGGTTGGTGACTGTTTAAAAAAACTGACGTTTGCCTATGAAACTTCAACTATTTTCAGCATTCCTAAACAGATTGAGGCAACCTATATTATATTGCTTGAGTTGAAAAAAATAAAGAATGATGAAAATTTAACAAATGATCCCAACTATAAATTAATTTTTACCGCTGTTAGGTCTAATTTATATGAATATATATCGAAAAAACTTGAAGATATGTTTAGCTCAACTTGGGATAAAAATGAATGCAACGCTTATGCAAACTGTGTCGTTGACTGCATTCTTAATGATTATTCACATGTTGATAATATTTTTGACTATGCGTATGATGAATTAAAGATTTTAAATATGTTAGACTGCTCTATTGCCAGCCATTTGGAAAATCTGTTCTATGAAAAATTACAATCAGTACAAAATAAAAAGGACGCAATTTGTCGGGAAATGGCGTATATTTGTTCTTTGATTTCTCAGCTAAAACTAGCGTTAAATGAATCAGAACAGCAGGTTAATAATAAAGAATTGGTTGAAAAATTAACTCAACTCTTGAAAAAAAACATTGTGTATTTAACCGAGATGATAACAGGGTGTAATGGTCAAAAAATGATATCTTGTCGATTAGACACAGTGTACGACACTCAGTATTTTACTTACTCACTCGAAAGCTTTAACGAAGATTACAATCGGTATAAATCGGGCAAGGAAAATTGCGAACTAGAATTGTTTAAATTATTAAAAGAGGCTGATATAAACGACAACTGCGCCAATTTTAATTTAGATGAATGTGTTATTTTTGACCCTTTGGTGGATGACTATGAGTGCAAGAGGGACTTGACGGGCAGCAAATTTTTTGTCCTTCCCCCTCAAAGGATTGACAAATTTAATAAAAATAGTGAAACTGATTTGAATGAAAAAAAGAAAATATTAAGCTCGATTCATGAATCTTTGGAAAAATCGAATATATCTTTCTCAAACAAAGAATATGATAATGTTTTTTTTAATTCGACTTCTTTTAGAAATTGTTTAGATGAAATTTTACTACAAATTGACAATATGAAAAAGTTATATCAATAGATTTTAATTTGACTATATTGAAAAATGTTGATATTGTTCATATTATTTTGTTGTTTTGATTATATATGATTCAAAAGCCTTGGCCGTTTGGTTGGGGCTTTTGTTTTTTAATGAAAAAATCGATTTAAGTTTAAAATTTCTAAATAAAAATTAAAAATTTAACATGTTTATTAAATATTTTTCATGAGATCATATCCACAAATTGAGCTAACCCGTCCCTAACCGCAATTGCGCATCCGGATAAAAAAATATTTTTGGTTTTGATTTCGCTTATGTCAACCTTTGTGATAAAATTTTTGGGAAGGATTTTTTGCAACTCATTTCTAAAATTTTCGGATATATTAGGATTTTCAAAAATTCTTCCAGAAAAAACGACTTTTTCTGCGTTTAACAAATTGATTGAATTATAAATTCCAGCGCCAAGCCATCGGCACGCGTCTTGTATAACGCTCAAAGAGGCGCTGTCTAGATTTATTGACGGATCAAAAAGAATAGCATCACTTAAAGGAAGGTTTTTTTTCTGAAACAATTCACATATATTCGTCTCTTTCGAGTTGCAATATATTTTATCTATGTTTTTTTTGATTCCGTTGATTGAGGAATGGTCGTTGATTGAGTCCGCTTGCCTGAGATTGAAAATTGATTCATTTTTAAACACACATCGCATTTTTCCAAAATTTAATTCGCTTAAAATATATTCTTCCCAGGGATGAATTTTTATGGCAAGTGACGATAATATTTCATCGCAGAGGTGTATATGCATAAATTTTCCAGGCGCGCAAAATATATCATGCACATGGTAAAAATATGCTTCGGCAATTGTTAGACCATTTATTAATTTATCAAAGCAGACGAAAATCTTCAGTTTTTTTTGCAAAACGTTTGATATTTCACAATATAACTCATTTTCATCAATATCTTCATTAAAAAACGAATTATCAAAACAAATTCCAATTGCCAAAACATTATTTGAATCCAAACAGTCTTCATCCAATATTTTACCACATCCAGCAATAATTGTTCTGAGCAAATTTGTTATGTTTTTGTTGTCCTCAAGTTCAAAATAACGCTTGCTCAAAACCTTTCCAATCAAGTTTGAAAGCCCGATGCTGACGATGTTTTTTTGAATTGAAACCCCAAAAACAAATTTAAAGTTAGGACATATTTCCAAATATATCCTGTTTTGTCCTCTCTTGTTGAAAAAATCCAACGGCTGATTCTCGATTTCGCGAACAACCCCTTGAGCAATCAAATCCTTAATAACCATTGTCACCGCGGAACGAGTCAGGCCGAGAAAATTGGCTATTTCGATCCTGGAAATACGGCTGTTGCTTCTCATCAGGTTTAAAATTTGACTCTTGCTTTTAATTTTCCCATTCAATATTAGTTTCATCCTTTCTCTCGAAAAAAGTTGATTTATGGCGAATTGAATTAATAAAAATTAGAATATTCAAGCTAAAAAGTCAATATATTTTTTTGAAATTTCTGTGAGTTCATTATAATATATTTTTAAAATCCAGTAAAGCTTTTTCTAAAAAATGTTTGTCGATGGAGTAAAAATAATTTTTGGTGTGTGGAGGACGCGCTAAACATTTTGGAAATATACAAATGGTATTTTAATTTGGGTTATATTTGTCCCAATTTAAAAATACTATCTGTTATCTTTATACTTTTAGTGTGAATTAAATTTTTTCTAAAATCGCTTGACAATATTTAAACAATGTGATATAATAAACTTGGTATAGTTGAAAGGAGCGAAGAGCAATGGGTGCTGCGTTTTGTTTTGAAGTTAACAATTTGTGGCGAGTATGGGAAAATGTTTTTGCCCATACAGGTTTTGCGCGCTTTAAACTATAGTTGAGTCTGTGTTTTTAGATTGTGATCGCGTGTGTGTGGAGCAAAGTTTTTAGAGCTTCCATACGCGCGATTTTTTCTTTGCGAAAGGAGTTGATTTTGCTGTGGAAACAGATTGGGACTGGAAAAGAAACAAACATATATTTATGAAAGAGAGAGATTTTTATGAATTATTTAGAATTTGGTGGACAATATGTTCCACAACAACTCAAAATAAAGCTTAATGAAATAAAAAAAGAATTTGATCGATTGACCAGTAGCGAAGATTTCGTCGAAGAATATAGGCGCTGTTTGAAACAATTTGTTGGCAGGCCATCGCCGCTGTTTTTTGCAAGCAATTTAACCAAATATGCGGGCGGAGCAAAAATATATTTGAAGAGGGAGGATTTGAACCACACCGGCTCGCATAAGATAAATAACGCAATCGGCCAGGCTTTGCTCGCGAGAGAAATGAACAAAACGCACATTATTGCTGAAACAGGGGCGGGGCAACATGGAGTCGCGACAGCAACCGCAGCAGCGCTTTTTGGCCTAAAATGCAAGATATTTATGGGCAAGGAGGACGTCAAAAGGCAAAAAATCAATGTTAATAAAATGAAACTTTTGGGAGCTGATGTTTACGAAGTCACAACCGGCAATCAAACTTTGAAGGAAGCTGTTGATGTTGCGTTTGATTATTTTCTTAATCATCAAGATGTTTTCTATTTGATTGGCTCTGCGGTTGGCCCGAGCCCATATCCCGAAATGGTTAAATATTTTCAAAAAGTTATCGGCAAGGAAGCAAAGCGGCAGATGGTTGAACAGGAAGAAAAATTGCCAAAAGCGATTGTCGCGTGCGTTGGGGGAGGAAGCAACAGCATAGGGTTGTTTGCAGATTTTATTGATGAAAAGAAAGTTGATATATATGGGATTGAGGGCGCAGGCAAGGGCTTGGAGACCGGAAAGCATGCGTGCGCAATATATCAAAACAAAATAGGAATAATACACGGAATGAAGACATATGTCATGCAGGATGAGGATGGAAAAATCAAAGACGCATATTCCATTTCAGCCGGGCTAGACTACCCCGGAATCGGCCCAGAACACGCATATCTGCATAAAACAGGCAGGGTTAAATATGATAGCATAACAGACAGTGAAGCCGCTAGTGCGTTCAGCTTGCTCGCTAAATTAGAGGGGATTGTTCCTGCGCTGGAGAGCAGTCACGCAGTAGCATATGCGCTAAAAATTGCTAAACGGTATGATAAAAATGACGCTATAGTTGTTAATTTGTCAGGCAGGGGGGATAAATTTAGTTAAAATAAACAAAAATATGGTTGATAAATTAATAAAAACTGTTGAAAAAGTAGATTATATAAAAAATGCTTGACAAAAGCTGACTACAGATGTAAACTATATACACGTCGATTACATTTGTAGTCAATATATTTTTTAAGAGGGTTTTTCAAAGTGATGAATAAAGTGACAGATGCTGAGTATGAGGTTATGAAAGCGGTTTGGGAGCTTGGAGGCGTTGCCACTTCGCGTGAAATTTTTGACAGGGTTCAAGAAAAAAAATCATGGAGCAAAACGACCGTTAAAACTTTGATCTCGCGGCTTGTTTCCAAAGGAGTTTTAAAGTCCAATAAAGCCGCGGGCAGCGTATATAAATATGAAGCAAACATTTCAGAGGACGAATATAAAAATCAAGAGAGCGAAAATTTAATTGGAAAATTGTTTAACGGCTCAATAAATGAAATGTTGTTAAATTTCACAAAATCCAAGAAACTTTCAAAGCAAGAATTGGAAGAATTGATAGAATTAGTGGGTGAAGAAGAAGAATGATGGAGTGTTTTGTCGTCAAAATTGTTTGGATGTCCTTGGTTTCGTCCATGTTGGGCTTGATGATTTTGGGAATAAGAAAGACTAATAAAAAAATGCCCATAAGATTAATTTCAATGTTTTGGCTAATATTTTTAACATTTTTGATAATACCGTTTCAATTTGAAAATATTCATAATAATCTAAAAATAACTCAACCAATTGGCGAAATCCGAGAAAACGTTTTGACAAGAATTGAGATTCAAAGCCAAAGCTCGGAGTCAATAAACCTTTGGAATATAGCGTTTTTTGCTCATTTGAGTGTTTTTGCAATTCTGTGTTTAAAAGATGTTTTTGTCTATATCATTCTAAAATATAAAATTAAAAATAAAAAAATCAAACTAGGCCCGGAAAATTTGAAATTATTTGACATAGCGAAGGAAAAATTAAATTTCAAAAGAAAAGTCGATTTAACACTTCAAGACAGCATCCTAACGCCGTCAACTGTTGGGATATTCAGGCCTAAGATTTTGATTTCCAAAAGGTTTCTGACCCTGTCCGAAAAAGAGCAGGAATTCATTTTCCTCCATGAGCTTATGCATATAAAAAAATTTGACAATATTAAATATTTTTTGATAAATATACTAAAAAATTTTTACTGGTTTAACCCGATTATAAATTTTTTGACAAGGAGGCTTAAAGAAGACATTGAAATATTAACGGATAAATTGGTAATAAAACATATAAAAATAAAAAAATATTTGATATTAATATTAAAAGTTTCACAATTCGAAGCGTCAAATGTCGGGGCATTTCCATCATTTGCCGCTGAGAAAAAAATTTTAGAAAGAAGGATTAAAATCGTGAAAAAAGAAAGAAAATTAAGCCTGAAAGTTATATCTCTATTTGCAGCATTAATTGGCGCATTGAGCGTGACGGGGGTTGCTCTTGCGAGCCCGCCTAAAACAGCAACAAACAGCCAAGAAAACTCGCAGGGATCGCAATCTCAGCCAAGCTCAAGCCATTCAGAAAACAACAGCAGCTCTGAAAACCAAACTGACAGTTCCAGCACAGATAAGAAGTATATTGTCAAAGACTTCGAAAGCGGACAGACCCTAAAACTCAGTCAAAAAGAATTTGATGAATATATGAAAAAATTTAAGGAAAAAGGTTATATTGAGCTCAAAATTGAAGTCCCCGAAGTCAAGGCTTCCATAGAGAAGGATTTGCTCAAAGATGGCGCTTCAAAAGCCGATTTTAAAGAGATAAAATGCTATGTTAAAGAGTTAAAAGAGCTAAAATGGGATGAAAGTAAATCATGCTATGTTCCAAAATAAATTAACAACACAAATGTTCAATTAGCGTTTAAAAAAACAGAAAATTTTAGCGATGATACTATGCTTTCGTTTGCTCTCCTTGAGTTTTTCGCGATAGGTTTCTATGGAGACGTCAACCGAGATTGAAGTCAAGGAATCGCCCGTCCATTGCGTTGTGATATATCCCGCGCTCTCTAATTCACGAAACACATTACGAAAGCTTGAAGAAGAGACAAGGTTCCTAAACTCGGAATTTTCTCCGTTTCTTTCCACAGCTTCCCAGAAAATCCGGGCGGGGTCCTTGCCTGATTCTCTTGCTTTGCAGATGCTTCTCAGCAAAATTTCAGCGCTTTTAGATAATTTGCGGAATTCCAATTTCAAGCCCCCAATCGTCAATACACTCACATTGTACCACAAATTATTTTTAAGTGCAAGAGAATTTTTTAAAATAAATCCAACTTTGAGATTTTATTTTATAGGTGTTTAGCTACCGCTTGTTGAGGGCGCTTTCAAAGAGGCTTTCGCTTGAGTAATGATTTAATATTACAGTTAGCCCGGAGCTGGCGGCGCTTCTGCAGTTTTTGCATTGTTTTTTAGAATGTGGTTAAGCATGTTGTGAATTATTGAGCTTTTTGTGATGGGGGGCGGATATTTTAAGCAAAGGGTTTATGGGGACAAATATAACCCAACAAAAAAAGCGTGTTATGTGGCGCAAAAGATGAAAATTGGGGAGGTGGTTAAAAAAAATCGTGTGTGATATATAAATCAAAAGTTATTATATTTATGAAAAAGGTGTAAATTTATGAAGAAGATGATTTCATTAACGTTGTCGACGCTGGTTTTTTTGATGTCAATCCTGACTTTTTCTGGCGTTGCATTTGGAGCAGAAGAAAAAGTGCACGATGGGATCACATATGAATGCATTGGAAATCAACTCAGCGTAATAAATGTTGATCCTGCGATAAAAATTCTAAATATTAGCAAAAAATTAGAGATTGACGGAGTTGAGTACACTGTCACTTCGATTAAATCTGGGGCTTTGAGGGAAAGCGCAGTCGAAGTTATAAACCTGCCTGAAGAGGGAATAGATATTGCCGGATATGCTTTTCGGGGACTGACTAAGCTTACCGTTGTAAATAATTTAGAAAAAGCAAAAATTTTAGGCCCAGTTGACTATTTTTTTGATGATTGTCGCAATTTGCGCAGTGTGAAATTGCCTAAAAATTTGAATTTAATTGGCGAAGGTATGTTTTTTGGGTGCACTCAACTAGAAAATATGACAATAGCAAAAAATATATCAAAAATCGCAAAAGACAGCTTTTTTGGATGTTCTAACCTAAAAAAAGTTGATGTTGAGGCAGGAAGTGAATTAAAAAATATTGAAAAAGGAGCGTTTGCTGGCTGCGAAAATTTAGAATATTTTAATATGCCTGAAAATATTAATAAAATAGACGAATATGCTTTCTTTAATTGCAAAAAATTAGATCTAGAAGCTTTTAAATCAAAACCAAATGTTTTTGTTCCCTATGATAAAAATTTAGAAGAAAAATCTCAAAAAGCTGAAGCATTTGTTAATAAAATTTTGAAAAGTGAAGTTGAAAATGGAAGAGATCCTGGCGAATTGGTCAGCGCCAAAGACATTGACAGAATTCTATATAAATATACCCCCAGATCCACAGACACGCCAAACGTCTTGGGAAGGGAAGAATTCGATAAGCTGACGGGCGATGGAAGGCTGGTTTTATATAGGGGAGACTTGCCTTGTGTCGATAAAAATGGAAGAAATATAACGATAAAAGAAATCAATGACGCCTTTAAATATGGCGATTATTACTATCCGTTTGAATGCAATGGCATATTTTGCACAAAATACCTTGAACATGCAAAAACATACGCACGCGACTATGAATCAAAAAAGATGACAGGTTCTGTGACACAGTTTTGTTTCACAGACACTTCTCCAGAGAATTTCAAGGTCATAACCAGCAGTGAGTTATATAAAATTCAAGACTTTTATAAATATTCACACATAAAAAACCATTTAAAATTTATGCATGACTGGAGTTCCCTGGGCAGGTATCCCCTAGACGTTGGGCTAAAAAACCTTGGCATAGACACCATGAACTTCTCGTTTATGGCAAGAGCTTTGGGATATGATCTCATAGACAATGAGTGTGATTCTATGGGCGGAGACGGTTGTGAAAAAGACGTCCCAACTTCGCAATTCGAGGTCCTAAACAGGGGCAAGCTCACCGTTTGTTCGGAAAATATCTTTTAATTTGATAAAGGGGCAGTTGGTCTAGCCGACTTCCCTTTTAATTTTTAATATAATCATCAACCGAGAAAAATATATATTATATTTAAATTAAAATCAATTTTTTATTAAATTTATTACTGAGATTTCATTTTTTTCCATAAATATTTTTTTTATATCAGGTTAAAATAATTAATACAAACGCATTTTATATCATGATTTCGAAAGGGAGTGTTTTAAGTGTCAAAGAACAGTTCGAGTAATAGCAAATTAGTTGTTCCGGAAGCTCGTCACGCTATGGATAAGTTTAAAATGGAAGCAGCTAACGAGGTCGGCGTTAATTTGAAAGAAGGATATAATGGCCATTTAACCTCTCGTGAAGCTGGATCAGTTGGCGGACAGATGGTTAAAAAAATGATAGAATCCTATGAAAGCGCGTTGAAAGACTAGTTTTCATAACGAAAATAAAGTGTCGATGACTGAAAAAGTTGTCGGCATTTTTATAATATAATCATAAATTTTTATGACGAATCACAAATTTAAAGCGAGCTGGTTTTGCTGATTTGCCAGCCACTCGGATTTTGTTAGCAAATTTGCATGCCCTCTTTTCGTCTGGCTCATCTGCGGAAGAGGAACATCATCGCTTGTCCATTGATATTTAAACCCGAGCTTTTCCTGAACCCGCCTAGACCTTTCATTCCCGTCCAAATAGCCACACCAAACCCGATTTAGGCCAAGATCCAAAAAGGCATGACGAAGCATTTCTTTTCCAGCTTCAGTTGCGACACCCTTGCCCCAATAACTTCTCCCAACCCAATACCCAAGCTCCGCTTCATCGTCTTTTTTAGCCAAATCACAGCAAAACTTCAACGATATGCTGCCGATTGGAAGGGAGGTTTGTTTTAAAAGGATTGCAAAAGTTTCCGGAGCAGAAAGAATCTTTCGTATGATTTGCAGGCTGTTTTCAACACTTGTGTGTGGCGGCCATCCAGCCATAGGGCCAACTTTCGGATCGTGCGCATATTGATATAGATGGCTTGCGTCGCTTTCTTCCCAAGGCCGCAAAATCAGCCGTCTTGTTTCAAGAGTCATTTTTTCTCCCTTCGTTTTCTGAATTTTTTGTTGTTCATGCTTTTAATTTTTTTATATTGTAAATTTTTGCTCACATACATAATTACAGAGAATAATAGCATATTTTCGTCAACAAAATTTTTATTTGAACTATTTTTTACTTTTTTAAATATTTCTTTTTCTCTTTTTAAATTTTTGATGTTTTTAT
>CADBXQ010000049.1 GCA_902798675.1 Oscillospiraceae bacterium | reverse complement strand
AGCTATGCCGACTAATAATGGATTTGTTTTAACTAAACTCGGCAAAAAAATGTCATCTCGGTTTGAAGCAGTTTTGGTCGATGAATTTCAAGATGTGAATACAGCGCAAGACATGCTGTTTCAAATTCTTTCTGACAATGGCAAGAATTTATTTATGGTTGGAGACGTCAAGCAAAGCATATATCGCTTCAGGCAAGCAGACCCCGATGTGTTTATATCACACAAACAAAGATATAGCTTAAAAAATTGCAGCAAAAATGTGATAACACTCAATAATAACTTTAGAAGCAGAAAAGAAGTGACTAATTCTGTAAATTTTCTATTTGGTCAAATTATGTCTGAAGAATTTGGCGGGTCGGATTACAAAAACGGAGAACAATTATTCAGTTCATCTTATTTCCCCTATATTGAAAATTTATCAACCGAATTTCATATAATAGACAACAGCCGCGGTGATGATGACAACATAGAGTGTGAATCCAAACATATTGCAAGTAGAATAAAATTTATGTTAGTCAACAAAATAAAAATTAGTGATAAAAATTCAGCTAGAATCTGCCAACCAAAAGATTTTGCAATTTTATTCCGCTCCGGCAAAAAAATCGAAAAGGTGCTTTGCAAATATTTATCCGAATTCGACATACCGTTTACATCATCAGGCGAAAGCGGATATTTGGATTCCTATGAAGTTTCGCTAACAATTTCGCTGCTAAAATCAATCAGCAATCCATTTTTAGACATACCTTTGTGCGCGGTTTTATTGTCACCTATGTTTAATTTTTCAATTGGTGAACTTGCACAAATTCGACTTAATAATGAAAACAAACCTGTATATATTGCACTAAAAGAATCACAAAACGAAAAGTGTAAATCATTTATAGAGGAATTGTCCGCGCTGCAAAAAAAATCAACAACCCTATCAATATCTCAACTAATACAAGAAATATATAACCACAATCTCTTTTATTTGTTTCTGTCAATATCTGAATCTAGTGAACAAAAATTGTTTAATTTGAAATTACTTATACATAATGCTAAAAAATATGAAGAATTCAACGACTGCGGATTAACAGGATTTTTGAAAAATATTGACTTGTGCAAAAAAAATAAGACTCAATCCGCTTCATCCAGCTCAAATATGGATAAAAACGCAGTTAGAATCATGACCATACACAAAAGCAAAGGCCTAGAATTTCCAGTTGTGTTTTTATCATTTTGTGGAAAAAAATTTAATATGCAAGATTTTAATCAACCAATTCTTTTTTCTTCGAAATTCGGAATGGCTCTGAAACACTCAAATCCGCAAACCCTCTCGCGTTACAACACGCTTCCATTTAACGCGTCCGTGTTTTCGGAAAAAAACGCCATGAAAGCAGAAGAACTCAGGCTTTTGTATGTTGCGATGACCAGGGCAAAGGACAAACTGATTTTAACCGCCGTTGACAAAGATCAAAAATACAAAAACTCCATACCATACAACTCAACGCTCCTGCCAACCTCATATTGCAAAAATAAAAACAGCTTCTATGAATGGATACTAGCGGGATTTTTGAGGCACAAAGACGCTTGTTTTGGAAATCCAAAAATTTCATTCGATTCAGAAGAATTCGACTGTTCTATAAAAATAATAAATAAATTTGAAAAAATCGAAACAAAGAAAAAAGAAAAGAAAACAGAAAAATATGATCCCAAAATGGTTGAAAAAATCAAAAAGCAAGTTGAATTCAAATTTTCAAATCAGCATCTTTCATCAATTCCAGCCAAACTCTCTGTTAGCGACATAGCGCCACAACACCAATCGCAAAACTTAAGGACCCTGTCATTCAGCGAAAGCCCAACACCTGCCGAAATCGGAACCGCAACCCATGAATTTTTACAATATGCAAATCTAAAAAATGCTAAATATGACATAAATAATGAAATTAAAAGACTGGTTGAAAAAGAATATATAACTAAAAAGCAAGCTAAATTCCTGAATAAAAACAAATTGCAGCATTTTTTTAAATCTAAAATTTATCACTTAATCGAAACAGCAGACTCGGTTCAGCGAGAAAAAAGCTTTGCTTGCGAGATTTATGCTAAAGAAATATATAAAGTCAAGGACAACTCTAAAATTGTTCTTCACGGGGTCATTGACTGTTTGATTGAAAAAGACAACAAATTGATGGTTGTTGACTATAAAACCGACCAAGCTTTCGAACATCAATTAAAACAATTATATTCCAAACAGTTGTTTTTTTATAAACGCGCCCTAGAAAAATTAACACCAAAAAAAGTTGATGGATGTTATATATATTCTTTTTATTTGAATAAAACCATTCAATGTCACTAAAAAACAAAAAAACGCAACGCAAAGAAGAAGCGCTGCGCTTTACAAAGTCAAAACTAATCACTTGTATATGGAATCAACGCCACCTGCCTGGCGCGCTTAATGGCAATTGTCAACTTGCGCTGGTGGGCAGAACATGTCCCTGTGACTCTTCTCGGAATGATCTTAGCTCGATCGCTCATATACTTGCGCAACCTGGAAACATCTTTATAATCTATATCCTGAACCTTATCAACGCAGAATCCACAAACTTTCCTGCGCCCTTTTCTTGGCCTATCCATCGCCACAAAATCTCCCCCTTTCCTAAAAAAGCATATATGAAACTAAAAAACCCTAAAACGGAAGCTCAGAATCATCAGTCCCTATTTCCTCAAAGCCATCGATGCTAGCGACGTCTCCAACCGAAAAACTATCCCCGCTTTGAACCGCGCCAGACTCAACACTCGCACTGTTCAAATTGCTCCTACCAGCGCTCGTTTCAGCCTTGCTTCCGCAAAAACTGGCATTTTCAACAACAACTTCAGTAACACTTCTGTTGTTGCCATTTTTATCAACATAATTCCTGGATTGGAGCACTCCATCTATGGCGATCATCTGACCCTTAACAAAATATTTACTGATAAATTCAGCATTATAGCGCCATGCCACACAGTATATAAAATCAGCTTGACGTTCGCCTCCTGGATTAGTGAACCTGCGATCAACCGCAACAGTGAACGACAAAACCGAAACGCCCCCTTGAGTCTGACGAAGCTCGGGATTAACTGTTATACGCCCCATAATAACTACTCGGTTTAACATAAGGATCCTCCTAATTAAACTTCCTTTGAAACAATCAACGTTCTAATAACTCCATCGGTTATGTTATAAATTCGATCAAGCTCTGATGGAAAATCCGCTTTGCTCTCAAAATTGAAAAGGACATAGTATCCCTCATTTTCATAGTTGATCGGATATGCTAGCTTGCGTTTTCCCCAATCATCCACACTTTTCAAAACAGCATTTTGGGAAATCAAATCCTTAAACTTTTCGATAACAGACTTTATCCCCTCTTCTCCAAGCTTAGCACTCAAAACCATCATGCTCTCATAGTTGCGACTTTGTTCCGACATATTTCTAATACACCTCCTTCTGGACTTCGACCCTGCAAAAAGCAGAGCAAGGACACGGCTTAAAATACACATAAGAGCCTACCCATTCATGATATCAAAAAAACAAATAATTGTCAAGCTAAAAATAAACTAATTTTTATAAATCATCCAAAAAACCTTTTAAATAGAGCCTAAATTCATCTTTTATTTCCTCATGTTCCAACGCAAACTCAACATTTGCCTGAACTATCCCCAATTTGCTTCCCATGTCATATCTCTTGCCAACAAAATCCACGCCGATCATCCCGTCAATTTGAGCCAACTTTTTCATGGCATCTGTCAGCTGAAGCTCACCACCAACGCCCGCAGGGGTGTTTTCCAATATAGAAAATATTTCCGGAGGCAAAACACACCTTCCAAGAATCGAATACATCGACATTATTTGATCTTCTCTGGGCTTTTCAATCATATCAGTTATCTTAAAAAGATTATCTCGAATAAAATCAACTTTCATGGATGAATACTTTTTTATCTGTTCTTTAGTCACCTTTTTTATCCCAACAACACCCAAATTAAATTCTTCATATGCATCACACAACTGCTTGCAAACAGGACACTTGGACTTTATGATGTCATCTCCATACAAAACCGCAAAAGGCTCACTCCCAACAAAAGACTTAGCACACAAAATCGCATCTCCCAAGCCCCTGGTTTCTTTTTGCCTAACATATAAAATATTCGCCATATTGGAGATTTTCATAATCTCTTCATATTTTTTCAAGTCGCCTTTTTCAAGCAAGACGCTCTCAAGTTCCGGAGAGCGGTCAAAATAATCCTCAACAGCCTTCTTTCCTCTGCTGGTTATTATCATTATTTCGGTTATCCCACTGCTAACCGCCTCTTCGACGATATACTGAATGGCCGGCCGATCAACAATATGCAACATTTCTTTTGGAATTGACTTGGAAGCCGGAAGAACCCTCGTCCCCAAGCCCGCGGCAGGAATTATGGCTTTTTGTACTTTCATTTAAACCTCCCGAATCATGCAAAAATTAAACATCCGACACACAATTTGAGTTTATCATAAAAATTTCCTTAAGTCAAGTAAAACTTTAAAAAAATTAAAAATTTTGTTGGGTTATATTTGTCCCCTCCCCCTCCTCTCTGAAAAAAACCGGTTTCCCAATGATAATACCATATGTAATTCAACCATCCTCGAATTCGTCCCCAAAAGCCATGTGGGAAGCCACTTGAGCGCCGCCAGCTCACAACGTCCTTGAATATTAAACCTTACTCAAGCACCGTTCCTTTGAAAGCGTCCGTGAGAAGTGGTAGTTAAGCATCCTTGAGAGCGGCCCCAAAAAACGACCTCAAGCGGGAAAGAAAAATCTCCCTTCCCCGCTTGAAATCAAAAATCACGACAAACAGCCATTAATTCTAGCCTTATGCTTCTGCTGCTTGTTCGGCAATGTCCCCAACTGGATCACTGTATACACTATCAATCACTTTTTGCAATGCATCCGCTCTGTCTTGGCATGTTTTAACATTGTCTTGATTATTACCCAACTCAAACCAAACAGCTTCAGCGACCCTATAACAAGCGTATACAACTTTTAATTTAGCCTCCAAATCAAGCCCTTTTCCAGAAAGCCTTTGAGCCACAATGTGAGCCGCAACTTTAGCCATACCATAAGCGGCGACAAGCCATTTTTTTTGAACTTCAGTTTTATCTTCCGCATAGGCTTCTTTTAATTTGTCTATGACCCCGCCGACAGAATTGTTGTATGAGTTTGCCCACGCATTAGCGGTTGCAGCATTTGCAACCCAACTAGCTGCTGAATTAGAAAACGGAGCGCTTTCTATGGTACTATTCCTTTTACCTTCGGCGGCGGCGTAGGCGGCGTTGAAGGCGTTGATGGCGTCGGCGTCGGCGGCGTCGGCGTCGGCGGAGGCGGCGGCGTAGGCGGCGGCGTAAGAGGCGCCATAGCCAACATATGCATCGAAAAATTCACCGCTTTTGGCAGCGTAGTGGGCGATGTTGGCGGCGTTTTGGGCGGCGCCGGCGGCGTAGGCGGCGGCGCCGGCGGCGTAGGCGGCGTAGGCGGCGGCGGATCTTAATATTTCATTAATGTCTGCAATGATATAGACATCTCTCATCGAGTTGCCAATTTTCTCTTTAGCATACACAATCCCCGGCGCCTGAACAATTCTAGCACTCAGCACCTTCTTATCTGAAAAATCAACCGATTTTTGAACAATATACTTAGATTTAATCTGTTGACCATAGTTTAATTCTTTCAAATCAGCTTTAAGCGGCGCCGTTAGCATGCCGTTTTCCCCCGTCCCAGCAAAAACATTCATTGGTAGTGTCGTCAAAGGCTGGGTCGCCAAGGCCAAAGCAAGGGCGATTGAGATGAGTTTCTTTTTCAGTTTGAATTTATTACGCATTGTAGTTACCTCCTTAAAATAAATAAAATATTAATATTAAACGCTTCCATAAATATTTGTTGGGCTTGAGTTTTTTCTACCAAGCTCCCGCCTCATCCCCCCTTCCCTTTCAAACGCACCCCTAAAATAAAAAGAAAGCGCCAAAGGAACGCTCCAGAAGGCAAAAAATCCCAATAAAGCGCTCTTTTGGCGCAACCAAAACAACGGCCGCCTTCCAACAAAGCAAAACAGCCAACATATTCAGACAAAAGGGCAAAACTATAGCATAGCTCGGCTCGGCTCGGCTCGGCTCGG
>CADBXQ010000048.1 GCA_902798675.1 Oscillospiraceae bacterium | reverse complement strand
GATATAATCGCATTGATAAATCCGTTCTGGATATACTGGGAATTAACAAGGATGACGTTAAATCAACAGATGATTTAATTGGAAAAACCATTATGAAAGTTGCAAATAATGATGATTACTATGTTAAAAAAGACGGTATTTTTGAGCCAATTGACAGCCAACAACGCCAAAAGCTATATAATAGCGGAAAAATGTTTGACTTAAAAGTTGTTGGAGTGGTTCGGGTCAAAAAAGACTTCGAATATGCAGGTAATGTTGTGCGAAGCGGAATAGCTCACACGGATCAATTCTCTGACTACTTGATTGAAAATTCGCTAAAATCAAAGATTGTTTCGGCCCAGAAAAACAGTGATTTTAATGTTTTAACAAACGTTAAATTTAAAAATGAGTCTGAAAAAGAACAGGCCATTCGCGAGCTTGGGGGAAGAGAACTTCCGAGCGAAATGTCAATATATCCCGCAAGCGCAAAAGGCTCTAAAGAGATCGTTTCATATTTGAATGAATACAATGCAGGAAAAAATGAAAAAGACAAAATAAGATTTGAAGATTTTGGCGCTCAAACTATGTCATCCATACAGCAAACAACTAGCACAATCACAGGGGTTTTGATTTCATTTTCCGCAATATCTTTGATTGTTTCATCGATAATGATTGCGATTTTAACATATGTTTCGGTTATGGAAAGAACAAAGGAAATTGGAATTTTGAGAAGCATTGGCGCCAGAAAAAGAGATGTTTCAAGGCTTTTCAAAGCAGAAACAAGCATTATTGGATTTATTTCTGGAGTCATCGGAATTGTTTCAACATTGCTTTTAACGGTTGTTTTGAACCCCTTGATGACTTCAATGATGGAAGGGGAAGAGGGTGACAGCTATTTTGTTCTAGATCCATTGCATGCCGTTTTGTTAATAGTTTTGAGCGTTGTTATCACGGTTATTGCAGGATTTATTCCGTCAAAGATGGCTTCAAGGAAAAAACCTGTTGAGGCTTTGCGAACCGAGTAGAATCTTGCCGAAATGTGATAATTAATCCAGAAAATGTAAAAATAAGTCCTTGACTTTTAAGAATTTTTTTGTTAAAATCGGATTGACATAACATTTGCTCGAAAAATGAGGTGCTGCTATTTTGAATATATTTGGCTTGAGCATTTAATTAATGAATATTTCGGATTTATGTTTGTGTTATGAAAAATTTTAGTATTAATATTTATAAAGAGGAGAGAGTTGAGTTTGTTAGAATTAAAAAACATCAAAAAAACATATTATGTTGGAGAAAACATCACAGCCTTAAAAAATATTTCAATAAATTTTGGTCCAAGCGGCTTTGTTTCAGTTTTGGGGCCGTCAGGAAGCGGAAAAACGACGCTTTTAAATGTCATTGGGGGGCTGGATGGATATGATGATGGAGACTTGGTTGTTAAAGGAAAATCGACAAGGGCTTTCAAAACCCCCGACTGGGATGCATATCGCAACAATTGCATAGGCTTTGTTTTCCAAAACTATAATTTAATATCCCATCAAACTATTTTGCAAAATGTTGAAGTTGCGCTGACTTTGTCTGGAATTTCCAAATCGGAGAGGAAAAGAAGAGCCAAAAAAGCTTTGGAAAACGTTGGACTTAGGGATCAGATTGGCAAAAAGCCAAACCAGCTTTCGGGAGGCCAAATGCAAAGGGTTGCGATCGCGAGAGCTTTGGTGAATGATCCTGAAATAATCCTTGCGGACGAGCCAACTGGCGCTCTTGACAGCAAAACCAGCGTCCAAATCATGGACATACTTAAAGAAATTTCCAAAGAAAAACTTGTCATTATGGTCACACATAACGCGGAGATCGCGAAAAAGTATTCTTCAAGGATAATAACAATGCTTGACGGCGAAATTGAGTCTGACAGCGCTCCTGTTAGCACGCAAGAAGTTTCTCAAGGCGCCGTCTTGGCCAGGTTTAAAAGGACTGCTATGTCGATTTTTGCAGCAATTGGAATTTCATTTGGAAATCTCAAGACGAAAAAAGGGCGGACATTTTTGACCTCATTCGCCGGCAGCATTGGCATCATCGGAATAGCTTTGACTTTGGCGATTTCTAACGGGGTTTCATCATTTTTAAAAAGTGAAGCGTCCGATCGTTTGAAGAACAGGTCAATAAGCATCTATTCCCAATATAGCAGTTATGAAAGCTTGTCGTCGGCAAAGCAAGAAGACTATGCTGATCCTGGAACATCTGAAAACTTTGAAAAATATCCTGATGGGGACGTTGTTTATGGATATAATCGTGATGATTATAAAAAATCTTCAAATTCAAATCCAGTCCATGAAAATGTAATAACT
This sequence comes from Oscillospiraceae bacterium, assembly GCA_902798675.1. Lineage (GTDB taxonomy): Bacteria > Bacillota > Clostridia > Oscillospirales > Ruminococcaceae > RUG12519. The sequence goes on along the minus strand of CADBXQ010000048.1, from coordinate 3,861 downwards.
AAGGAATATATTGACTATTTAGAAAAAATGAAGGTTGATTTGAAAGATTGTGTTGGAGATATTCAATATGGCATGGGAACGGATTTAAATGTTTTGGGCAAGAAATCTGATGGAATTTCTTTTTTAAAGGGAAAAAGCTTAATGTATGAACTTGACATGAGCGACAGCGCTATTCTTGAAAAATACGATTTAATGGGGGAAAACAGTCGGCTGCCAAAGGAAAAAGATGAAGTTATATTGATTTTGGATGAATATAATCGAGTTGACGATTCAACGCGCGAAATGCTGGGGCTTGATAAATCAACATCATATTCTTTTAATGATTTGATTGGAAAAACAACTTTGAAAGTTATTACAAATGATGAATATTATGTTGCGCAAGGAGATTATTTTGGGCCGATAGCGCCGGAAGAATATAACAAAGCGTATAACAGCAAAAATGCTCTGGGCCTAAAGGTTGTTGGAGTTGTGCGCCCGAAAAAAGGGGGCAAACGAGTTCCAACGAGGATGATAGGATATACAAGGAAGCTTACCGAATATGTTTTAAAAGAGGCAATAAATTCTAAAATAGTTAGGGCTCAAAAGAAGTTGGATGTAAATGTTTTAACAAGGATGCCTTTTAAAGATGACAAAGAGAAAGAATATGCTCTTCGAAGTTTAAATGGTTTGGATATTCCAGAGTCAATAACAATAACTCCATGTGATGTGACAGATTCTGAGTCCATAGAAAAAATTAAGAAATATTTGAATAAATATAATGATGGCAAAGAATATGAGGATAAGATTTTGTTTGAAGACGCAATGCAAGATTTGGGCAAAAGAATAGACGAAGCTGTGATGCAAGTGACTTTGGTTTTGCTTATGTTCACATCGGTTTCGTTGATTGTTTCTTCGATAATGATTGCTATTTTAACATATGTTTCGGTTTTGGAAAGGACAAAGGAGATCGGAATTTTGCGAAGCGTTGGAGCAAGAAAGAAAGACGTTTCGAGGCTGTTTAACGCAGAAAACATCATCATCGGTTTTGCTGCCGGAGTAATGGGAGTTTTTGCAGGATGGTTGATGTCGATCGCTGGAAATGTTTTAACAAATAAATGGATGGAAGGAAAAAGTTTGTTTATTGTCAGCCCGGTTCATGTGGTTGCTTTAATAGCTTTGAGCATTGGAATCACGTGGCTTGCAGGATTTATTCCAGCAAAGATGGCTTCAAGGAAAAAACCTGTTGAGGCTTTGAGAACAGAATAAAAATATACACTATAAATTAATGTGACTGATTCAAAAATTTTTTGTTCAGTCACATTTTTTATGATATCGCTAAAAAATAATCACAATAAATTTAAATCATATTGAGCTCGACTGCCGCCAACAAATTTTGGCCGACTTCTTGCGCATATAACATTGGCATATCCCAAATTTCTAATTGAGGGCTTGAAAGGAACGGCAACAGGCTTTATATGCATCCCCATCAGCGTCCCGCCTATGTCGAGGCCCAAGTCTGCTTGAATTTTTTCAACTGCAACCGGACTTTTAAAATTTTCCCAGCATGTGGCTGCAAACGCGCCGCCAGCTTTTAAAATTGGGACAACATTAACAATTTCCAAATTAAAATTTTTTGCGACTTCAGCTTCAACAACAATTGCGCGGTTTAAATGTTCGCAGCACTGTGCTGCCAAAAACAGCTGATTTTCCAAAGCAATTTCATAAAGTCCCAAAAATATGCTTTTTGCAACGTTTAAATCAGAGCCCGTTCCGATTTTTTTCCCCAAAACTTCGCTTGTTGAACATCCAACAACAAGGATTTTTTGGTTGTTTGCTTTGGATTTTGAAACAAGTTCTGCTAAAATTTCTTTGGACTGCTGCTGAATTTGCTTTAAATTCATTTTAAGACTCCTTTGATTTTTATTTTATGGATTTAAATTAAACATGTCTAGAGCGTTAAATTGCTCAATATTTGATAAATTTTCGATCCCATAGGCAAATAACACTTGATCATATTCTGAGCAATTTATTTGTTGTATGGAATTTTTTAGTTTATGATCAACTTTTTTGATTTCTTCCAGGTCAACAATTGTTATGTTTGGGTAATGTATTGCCAGAAAGTGGATTAGAGAATTTATGCTTTGATCTGAAAAAATTAAAATTCTTCCGGTGTCTTTTGAATTAGTTGATATATGTTTGATTGGAGCCGGCACTCCCATGACAACGTTTATGGCATCCGTTTTTTGTTGTTGGGACAAATCTTCAAGTGAGAATCTTCGAGAAAAACTGTGGTCAGTAAATATTTGATTAACGCTGCCGCTAACTGTGTATATATTATAACGAAAAATGTCGATAACGTCTGGCGCAACGTCAGAATATAGGGTTTTGTCGAATAGCTTTCCATAAAAATTGGAAACAATGTGCTGGATGTTAAATTGCGAAATGCTGCAAGGGTTGGATCCCAGCTGTTTGATGTTGTGAGCATATACTAAAAAAGCTCCCCATCCAGTTAAATTGCTGTCTGTTTTATAAAAAGTTGACATGTCTTTAATATATATCAAAGGAGTCAGCGCGTCCAATTTAATGACTGCGTCGTCCAGGCTGGCATTATATTTTTCCATAATCCACAAATCATCGTTTTGAAAGGAATATGATAGGAATTGTTCATTATTTATTTGTGATTTTGTTGGAATTATTAATGAATATATGGGTTGTTTTGTTTTATAACAAAACTGATTAATCTTTTCAGACACACGTTTTATGTCTTGCACTGATGGAAATTTTGGAATTTTAATCAAAGATGATTTATTTATGTATATTCCGTTAATAAAAGACTTTCCGGCCAGCATGTCAAAATGGGTTTTAAAATATGTTGCGGATTTTGCCAACGAGGTGTTTTCGGCGAAATATTTGTTGACTCTGTCTTGATATTCGCCCTTTAGAAATTTTTGAAAGCTAAATTCAGGCAGTTGGCGTTTGTTGAAGAAGGAAAAATCCAAGATTAGATATGTTGAGCAGGAAATTATTAAAGTAAAAAATGCGCATATAAATATTTTTTGAATGAGTGAAAACTTCAATTTTTTCAACAACCTCTCTTTAATTTGTGAAATATTTAGTTATTTAAGCAAAAAGCGCAGGAAAACACAAATAAAATGATAATAATCGTCAATTTTAAAGGATAATATATTTTATCACATTTTTTTTGAAATTCAGCTAACTTATTTTGAAAAAATTTGCTTGAAAAAATCCAACATAACCCAAAAGTTGAGATGAATGAGGATGTTAAAACAGCAGTTGATTTGTCAAGAAAAACTCCATTAGCTCCAAACATAACTCCAATGTATGTTAAACTGTCCCAAAGCGAGTCTGTTGCTATGAAAACAGTTCCAATCAAAACTAAAATAAATGTTGTGAATTTTCTAATGACAAGAGAAATTTTTTTCCATATTTTAAATAAAACGAGATTTTCAAAAATTAATATGAGTATAAAATATATTGCTGCAACAAATTTATTTATATTCCCTCCAAAAAACCACGCATAAATCAACCCTCCAATAAATATGTTTAAAATTTTAGATTTTTGCTTAAAAAAGTCTCCGATATATGTTTTAGTAAAACACAGCAAAGATATATTCCAGCGTTCAAAAAAATTTGTGATGCTATTTGAAGATATTGGACAGCGAAAGTTGAATGGAAGCTCAAAGCCAATCATTTTTCCAAGCCCCCTTGCCATGTTTGCATATCCAGCAAGATTAAAATATATGTTGAAAAACATCGCAACAGCCCCAACCCAAGCGGTAAAAACGGATATGTTTGAAACATTTTGATATAAAACCAGCTTTTGAATCTCCAAAACTCCGCCTGCCAAAATGCAATTTTCGG
>CADBXQ010000047.1 GCA_902798675.1 Oscillospiraceae bacterium | reverse complement strand
AACCAAAGTCATGTTCAAAGCCCGAAGCGCCGCAACCAGATCCTGGGTTTTGATTTTGTCCTGAATCGAGGGGGTTGCGACTCCGTTAGGGTGGTTATGAGCCAAAACTATCCGATCAACATTCCAACGCATCGCAAATCTAATAATCAGCTCACACGAAATGTTAACAGCCTTTCTGCTCCCCTGATTTAAAAGTTCGCAAGCAACAAAGCGCGCAAAATCATCAATCCCAGCAACAAACAAAACTTCGTTAACCCTGCCGACAAATTTGGCTTTAAAAAATTTTCTCCATTTGTCCGGAGTGTCCATAATTTTGCTGGGCTTGGCCATATCTTCGCTATATAACCGAAACATTTGGGGCATTTGCTTTAGCAAAATCGCAGCATGCTCCCCAACGCCTTTAACTTGAAGCAAAAGCTCATATGGGGCGTTCATAACCCCTGCAATCGAGCCAAACTGTTCTATTAAATCATGAGCTAATTTATTAGTGTCGCGCTTGGGTATTGCGTAAAACAGCAAAAGCTCCAGAGCTTCGTGGGGCTCAAAGCCATCAAAGCCTGTTTTTAAAAATCTATTCTTCATCCTGCTTCTGTGGCCTGAATGCGAGTGTTGCTCCAAAATATATCCCCACCCATCCGACTTTATATCTTATATACATATTAATTTATTATACCACATCACAAGCACAAAATCTAGCCTTTGTTATAAAAATAACCGCTAAATTTTTTTAGGTTCACAATAAAGAAATGACATTTTGTATTATTTTTTTGGGTTAGATTTGTCTCAATAAAAACTTCTCCTTAAAATATCCGACTCTTTGCTCAAAAACCCAATATATTATAATATCCTTGACTTCGCTTAAAAAACAATGCAAAAGCTGATTTAAGCGCCGCCAGCTCACAACCGACTTGGATATTTACCCTTCCTCAAGCACAAGTCCCTTTGAAAGCGTCCGTGATAAGTGGTAGTTACGCGTCCTTAAGCCCGCCCGCTTGGGCAAAACCGCTAAGCTAAAAAATTCCCAAAAAAGCTTGCATTTTGTCAAAAAGTGTGATATGCTTGAATGGATGGAATTTGGAAGGCCTTTCCTTAACATTTGGCGTTGTTTTAAAAAAAATTTTGCAAAAGGGGTTGACAAAACGATGCAAATGTGCTATAATAAAAACTAGGAGCTGGAAGCTAGGAACCTCCAGCGCCAGCTCTACAACCGGTAATACTTCCGCCGTTTATTGTTACATTGTATATCGCCCCTCCTTTGACACTTTGCGTGTTTTTAAGGAGGGGCGCGCCTATGTGGCTTTCAAAGCATTCTCAACAAGTGGTGAACTGGCGTCCTTGAGCGTGGGACGGGTTTGTTTCAAGTTGTCACGCTTTTTAACCTTGGCTTGTCGAGGGCCATTCCAAAGAGGCGGAAAGGGTAAATGAGTTAGAATATTACAGTCCGTTGTGAGCCGGCGGCGCTTTGATTGGCTTTTGCATTGTTTTTTAAGCGTAGTTGAGAGCGGCTTGAAAGAAACAAGTTTTTTAAACTAAACTCTCATATTTTCAGAAAGAGGATTGAGGGGGACAAATATAACCCTAACCCAAAATACAAATTGTATATTTTCAAAATATTTCGCACACTAATCTCAGCCTTGAAAAATTGACTCAAATAAATTTTTTAAATATTTTTTAATTTTTTTTAAATTGGGTATTGACAAGCGGGTTTTACCTGTGCTATAATTTTTGAGTAGATAATATTTGAGATGCGCGCTGGTGTAGCTCAGCTGGTAGAGCAGCTGATTTGTAATCAGCAGGTCGGGGGTTCAAGTCCGTCCACCAGCTCCATTTTAGATTATTTGGGAGATTTCCCGAGCGGCCAAAGGGGGCAGACTGTAAATCTGTTGCTTTATGCTTCGGTGGTTCGAATCCACCATCTCCCACCAGGTATTGTTTTTTAAACTGTTCTATAAATGTAGAATTTTTTGTGTATTGAAGCGGGAGACGTGTGACATGGAAAAGATTGTGAATGCAAAAAATCATTTTGAAAAGTTGATCAAAACTCAGCTTGATAGGGTTGAGTCAATAAAGTCTCAGGGGGATTTTATTGACTACGCTCGCCTGGATAAAATAAAGATCGGGATCTGTGGCGGCGATGGGATTGGTCCCGTGATAACTGATGAAGCTAGGAGAGTCCTCGAGTTTTTGCTCAAAAATTCTGTTTGCTCTGGAAAGGTTGAATTTAAAAACATAGACGGTTTAACAATTGAAAATCGAGCAAAAGCCGCCAAGGCTATTCCGTACGACGTTTTAGCAGATTTGAAAAAGTGTCATGTTATATTAAAAGGCCCAACCACAACACCAAGAAAAGGCGATCCTTGGCCAAATATTGAAAGCGCGAATGTTGCGATGAGGAAAGAGCTGGATTTGTTCGCTAATGTTCGTCCTGTTAAGGTTCCAAGCGAAGGAATAGACTGGACGTTTTTCCGAGAAAACACTGAGGGCTCATATGCATTGGGTTCTTGTGGAATCAACATAGATGAAGATCTAGCAATAGATTTCACAGTCACAACTCGCCAAGGATCTCAGCGAATCGCTAGGATGGCTTTTGAATATGCCAGGAAAAATGCTAAAAAGAAAGTTTCGATAATAACTAAAGCTAATGTCATAAAAACAACAGATGGTAATTTTTTGCGCGATTGTAAAGAGGTCGCCAAAGAGTTCCCTGAAATTGAAGTGGATGATTGGTATATAGACATAACAACCGCTAAATTAATCGACAAAAATCGTCGAAAGGATTTTTCGGTGTTTATCTTGCCTAATCTTTATGGCGACATTATAACTGACGAAGCCGCTGAATTTCAAGGCGGTGTTGGAACTGCTGGCAGCGCGAATTTGGGAAAGCGCTATGCTATGTTTGAGGCTATTCACGGCTCTGCTCCGAGAATGGTTGAGGAAGGTCGAGACATATACGCTGATCCCTGTTCAATCCTTAGAGCTTCAGTTTTGTTGTTATCACACATAGGCTATCAAAATGAAGCAAACAAGCTCGAAAAAGCTTTGGACGTCTGCATGTTTAAAGAGAAAAAATTAAAAATAACAGGCAGGAGCGACGGCGCAACAACCAAAGATTTTGGAGATTATGTCATGTCGACGATTGAAATCATTTAATTTTGGGTTTTGGGCAAGTTAGAATTTATCTTGCTCATTTTGTCGTTTCATAGCTGTCCCAAATCATTTCTTTAAGCAAAGATAAATCAACTTTATTCACAAAAACTGTGTTCCAGTGAACTTTATTCATATGCCAAGCCGGGATGATTGACGAATGGACACTCCTTAAAAAATCCGCCTTCATCGGATCACATTTTAAATTAACTGCCAATTCGCCATTTAATTCAAACACCAAAGCAAACCACTTTTTATTGTTCTTATGACGAGCGACAATATGCTCTCCTTTTGCAAACGGATTGTCTACTGAAATGTTGGGAAATGTCTTTAACAAATCTATGAATTCTCTTTTTTTCAAAATAGTCTCCTTTTTTTCTGAAACACCAAATAAAAATTTAATTTTGCAATAATTTTACAGATGCTTGATATTGATCATCATCACACAAATTGAGTTTGGAATTTAAATATAATTTTTCTTTATCTTCACTTAAATCCACATCTATATCGGGAATAACTCCAACCTCATTAAAATTTTCGCTTTTAGCTGGATTAAAATATGCAGTTGTTACTTTGATTGCGCCCCCATCTCCCAACATCTTAGTTGTCTGCAAAACGCCCTTGCCATAGGTTTTTTTGCCAACTTGCCTGGCTTTCCCATAGTCTTTTAAATCACAAACAAAAAGCTCTGCTGCGCTTGCAGTGTTTTCATTGGTTATCACAACCATCGGAAGATTTATTTCATTTTCATCAGAAGTTCCCAAAACCGATTCGCGGCCATTTAAATCGACTTGAGTTGCTATAATTCCAGAGGGTATTAACATGTTCAACATTTTACACACCGAGCTAATCGTTCCCCCGCCGTTGTTTCTCACGTCAAATATTAAAGCCTGCGCGCCTTTGCTTTGCAGGTTTAACAAAGCTTCTTCAAATTGCCGAGCTGAAGAATCTGTAAAAACATCTATTTTAACGTATCCATTCTCCCCATCCATAAAATATTCAACACTCGGAATTTCAACGTTCTCTCGAACCAATGTCCGCTCAAAAACATCTCCATTTCTGTCTATTGTCAAGCTGACTTCGCTGCCAACCTCTCCTTTTAAAATTTTAGATATATTACTTTTAGTAATTTCAATTTCATCCACTTTAACAATAACGTCACCAGCTTGAATCCCCGCAGCAGCAGCAGGCGAATTTGGATAAACCGAAACAACAATCAATTCTCCTTTGTCATTAGTGCTTAATGATATTCCTATCCCTGAAATCACGCCGCTATTAAAATCCTCCCATTTTTTCCACTCATCGCTTGTGTAATATTTTGCATATTTATCACCCAAACCCTCAACATAACCATTTGCAGCGCATTTAAAGAGAGATTTTTCATCTATTTTGCCTAAATATGACCCTCTAACATATTGATCGATTTCATGTAGCTTCATGTTCAAGCTGTCAAACCCGCCCAACTGAAAAAAGGCAAATCCCATTCCTCCAGCCCATGCAACCACAGCACAAACAGCAAAAGCTAAATATTTTGATAATATTTTTTTCATTACATCAGTCCCTTAACGCACACAACTTTATTTCAATATACCTAAAAAATTCAAAACAAGCCAAAAGTTGATTATACGCAAAGTAAAACCAACTTTTAACCGACTGTTTTCTAAACCATCAACCAAACGGTGTGCGTATGGGACATCCGTGGTGTCTTATTTCAAAATGACAGTGAATGCCATGAGATTCACCCGTGTTTCCAACAAGCCCTATGCAATCGCCTCTGCTGACAATTTGCCCAACCTGCACATGTCTCTCAAGCATATGCCCATATAGGGTTGAATATCCATCACCGTGGTCTATAACAACAACATTTCCATATCCGCCCAAGCCATCTCCTCTGATTCCAAACCTGGATGCAATAACCCTGCCGCCTCGGGATGCAAGAATCGGGCTGTGCCTGCCGTGTGTTCCAATGTCAACACCGAAATGCGGCGTGGATGGGTCATAACCTCTGATAAAAGTGGTTGACCCGACGACAGGATACAAATATCCCGAACTATCAACCGGCATTGGCGTTGCGCCCCAATCTCGAGCCTGGAGAGCCCGAACAAGATCTGTTGCATCCTCCAATTCGCACTGAGCGTTTAACCGAGCCTGCTGCAAGCGTTTCCTCGCCCTCTCTATATTTGCTGATTCTTGTGTGCTCTTTTCGAGCTGGACCGCCAACGCAGCACTTGCGGCCTGCTGACTTTCTTTTAATCCACTAACTTCGTTCAATTTGAGGCTTATGTCATTAATCGAATCAATGACAGTCTGCTTATCACTGACAATCTGAGCCATTTTTTCTTCAACTTTAGATTTTTTTTGATCGATTTGGCTGATTTGCTCATCCAGCCTATCAGTTAATTGTTTATCATACTCAGCTATTTTTTGCAAATACACAGCATTTGAGATGAACTCGCCAAAATCTTGAGAGGAAAACAAAACATCTAAAGCGCTAGACTGTCCATATTCATAGTCCTCACCCAGCCTTGCTCTGAGTTTGTCTTCAGTCTCCTTCTTTTCCGCTTCCAAAACATCAATCTCTTTTTGCATTTTAAAAACTTGTTCTTCAAGCTGAACGATCTGCAAATTGAGCTCATCAACAGCTCTTTGCTTTTCCGATATCTTAAAATTTAGCTCATTAATCTGAATATCACAAGCATGAATCTGATTAGAAAGAGCATCTATCTGCTTTGATAGAACGTCCTGAAATTTACTTTGTTTTTGCTTACTCTCCTCAAGCTGAGAAAGTTCCCTCCCGTAACGCTCAATCTCTTTTCGAAGCTCCGAAACTGTTTTTGCGTAGGTGGGGGTGAAAAATAATTGAGACAAAATAGCCACGCACAAAAACAGGACAACACAACGCCGACCTTTTAAGTTAAACAAAACAAACTCCTCCTATAGTTTAAACAATGTGTATAAAAATATCATAAAATTTTGAAATGTATTAGATTTAAACACTCAAATATTTTCTAACGCTTATCAAACTTCCAGCAACACCTGCCAAAATTCCGCCAAA
>CADBXQ010000046.1 GCA_902798675.1 Oscillospiraceae bacterium | reverse complement strand
GTTTTGAACTTTAACCATAGCGACTTTGATTATGTCAGCTGCTGTTCCTTGGATTGGAGTGTTTTTTGCGATTCGTTCTCCAAATGCCCTGATGTTTTTGTTTTTTGATTTGATTTCAGGAATTTTTTTTTTTTTTTCCATCATCGTACGAACTTCTCCGGTTTGCTCGGCTTTTTGGACAATTTCTTCCATATATTTTTTAACGCCGCTGTAGCTTTTAAAAAAAGAGTCTATATATTCTTTTGCGCCTTGGATTGGAACTCCGATGTCCTTGGCGAGAGAAAATGCGCTGATTCCATATATCACCGAAAAATTTATTATTTTTGCCCTGCGCCTGATTTCTTTTGGAATCGAGTTTTTATCAAATCCAAAAACCTGTGAAGCTGTCAAATCGTGGATGTCTTCGCCGCGCCCAAATGCTTGAATCATCTTCTGATCCTGGGAAATTTCAGCCAGAATTCGAAGCTCGATCTGGGAATAGTCTGCGTCTATTAAAACTTTTTTTGGACCAGCAACAAAAAATTTTCGCATATTTCGCCCGATGTCAGTTGTTGTGGGAATGTTTTGCATGTTTGGCTGCGTTGAGCTGATTCTTCCGGTTTTAGTTTGGGTTTGGTTGAAGCATGAATGAACCCGTCCGTCGGGGGAGATGAGCTTTTTTAGGCCGTTAACATATGTTGACATTAACTTTGTTAGGGTTCGATATTCAAGCAATTTTTGGGCAATGGGGTGGTGTTTAACGAGCTTTTCTAAAACTTCGGCGCTTGTTGAATATCCGGTTTTGGTTTTCTTTCCCGTCGGCAGATTTAGTTTTTCAAACAAAACATTTCCGAGCTCTTTGGTTGAGTTTATGTTGAAAGTTTCGCCCGCATATTCATATATTTGAGATGCAAGCTTAGATATTTTCGGGGCAACATAATTAGAAAAATTCTCAAGAGAGTTTAGATCGATCGCAAACCCCGAAAGCTCCATTTTTGAGAGAATCTTTGCAAGCGGGAGCTCAACCTCCTTAAAAAGCGAGATGAGATTTTTTTGTTTTAATTTTTGCTCCAAAATCATGCACAGGTCAACAAAACAAAACGGCCACTGGTTTTGCTGGAAATATTCATCTGAAATGGTTTGCGCATCATGGCTTTTTGCTAAAACGTCAACTAAATATGAAGCTATGTCGCAAGAAAACACCACATTTTTGAGAGGAAGCTTATTTTTTTCACAATATGTGTATAGTTCTTTTAGATTTGTTGTTTTTTTAGGTTTGTCGCTTTTTGAAATCAGCTCTCGAAAGGCCAGATTTGGGTTTGAGTCAAATTCGAAAATTTCAGAGTCTGAAAAGATATATAGGCAATCGCTATCCAAAAAAAAGTGAAGCCATTTCATATTGTTGATTTTTTGCCCAACATGTGAAATTTCTGGATTTTGAATGATTTGCTTGCAAGCGTCCTGATTTTGCTGATTTTCGGCCAAAATTCCATCGCTTTTGAGCTGATTTAGTATTTTTTTTAGTTCGAATTCCTGCAAAAATTCAATCAAGCCTTCCTTTTCAACCTCCTTTCGTTTATATGTTGAAAGTTTTTTGTCAATTGGAACTTTGGTGTATATTTCTCCCAGTTCGCGACTTAAGCGACACATTTTTTCAGCCTCATCTGCCAGCAAAAGGTTTTTTATTCGATTTGTTGCGTCAAGACTTGATATATTGGAAAATATGTTATCTATGTTGTGATATTTAGACACCAAAGAAAGCGCGGTTTTTTCCCCAATTCCCTTTATGCCTGGGATGTTGTCCGAACTGTCGCCCATCAGCGCCTTGACCTCAATTAATTCTTTCGGCAAAACTCCATATTCCTCTAAAATTTTTTGCTTGTCATATATGATTGGTTGCTTGTTGGTTGAAAGCCGAACGCTGACCCCATCTTCAACAAGCTGCAAGCTATCCCTGTCTCCTGTTGCGATGACGCATTCAACCTTGTTTTCACGACATATTTTCGACAATGTTCCCAATATGTCATCCGCTTCAAAGCCTTCCCGTTCGCAGATATATATTCCAAGCAGCGACAGCATTTTTTTGACTTGGGGGATTTGTTTTGCCAGCTCATCCGGCATTTTGTGCCTGTTGGCTTTATATTTTTCATATTTTTTGTGTCTGAAAGTTGGCTTTTTTAGGTCGAAAGCAGCAACAATATATTCCGGATGGATTTCTTTGATGATTTTGTCTAAAACGCTGTAAAACCCGAAAATTGCGTTTGTTGGAAATCCGTTTGAATTTGTTAGAGTTTTAATTGCGTAAAATGACCTGTTTAGGATGCTGTTTGAATCAATTGCCAGCAGTTTCATAATAATATATACCTCTTTTAATACATAAAGTTAATTAAAAATCAACAAAAGATCGCCCCGATTTGCCAAGCCAAAAAATCAACTCGCTTGGCAAATTTAGGGCGTCTGTCCAAAAAATCACATATTATGTTGAATTCTTTGCTCGCTTTCAGTATCGTTTTTTGACGCTTTATAGAGAAGCAATCCTGGGATAAAAGGAGCAATCAGGACAAAAATAGTGCTAAATAAGACGGAAAGTATGAAGTATGAACTTTTATTCGGAGCGTGTTTTTCGAAAATCTTTTTTAGACAAATCAGATATAAAACTATTTGAGCAACAAACGCAGCCGAGGTTATTGTGGAGCCAAGATTAAGCGAAAAATGAATGTTGCTTTGGAATTGATAAAATGGATTTGAGCTTAAGCTACTTGAAAATAAAACTGGAACTAAATTGACAACCAACATAATTATCCTGAATTTAGGGTCTCTCCCGCCATCTTCTTTTTTCTTTATGTCATCGTAAATGCTTCCCAGAGCCCACATATTTGCAATTGGAATCCAGGCCAAAAATGCGTTTGGAATGTTTCTTTGATAAAAAAAATGAAACAAGAAGATATATACCGGAAATTATCAGGAAAATCACAAGAGCAATCCCAACAGAATTTAGCATTTCTTGCATGTTAATCTCACCTCCTTTCAACAATTCAAAAAAGAAAGCCAAATGTTATTGTGCGGATAGATTTATTTTTCAGATGCTTTTAGAAGGCAAAGGCCGGGAACAAAGGGAATGATTGGGATTATTGTAAATATTAGGGCGAGAACGAGATATATATTTTTGTTTGGAATATATTTTCTGAAAATCGCAAATATACAGACCACTTGCAGCATAAGCATGTTGGAGATCAGCAAAAGCAGCCTGAACCTATAGTCCCTTTGTTTTTCGCGCGTTATATCGTCATACACGCTTCCAAGGGCATATGAATATGTGAATGGAATCCATGCTAAAAAAGGGTTGTTGAGCTGCCTTTTTTTCATTATTTTATATATAGCTAGCGAATGAAATATATACTCTAAAACGCACATTGCGCAAAACATGAATAAGATAAATGCAAGTATTTTAACATCGTGTATAAAATCCACGAAAAAATCACTTCCTTATTGTTTGCATTTTTTATTTAAAATATTGTTAAAAACACTATATGGATAAAAAATAAATTAATATACAATTTGTGAAAGTGTTGGTATATACTTGTTCTTCTTTAAAATTTTTAAGCTAAATCAGCGCTGAGTGTATATCAATTGGCCTTCAGCTGGATTATTTTTTGAGGCTTTTAGGAGAAACAATCCGGAAATGAAAGGAACAATAGGAATAATTGTGAATATAACGGAGCAAACGAAATATGATTGTTTTTCTGGAGCATATTTTTTAAAAATAACATTCAGACAGACCAAATATATGACGGTATACGCCATGCTGGCAATTTGAGTAGGCAGCCACAGCCATCCCAAAAATTGAGATTGGGGAGAAGAGGAAAGTTGGGATAAATATGAATACATATAGTTTGAGGTTGAACTTTGTCCAATATGGATGAAGGCCGGAAGGATTAGGGCTATTAAATAGGCGACAAAAATCGTTTGAGCCAGAATACACGCAAGCAGAATAAAGCGAAAATATGGATCTTTGCCTTCTTCGCGTTTTATATCGTCATGAACGCTTCCGAGCGCATAACAGCGCACTATCGGGATCCAAGCGAGAAATGGATAGTCAATGTTTTGATTTTTCATCATTCTAAATATTGCTATTGATGAAAAAATATACTGTAAAAAGATCATAACAACAAATGCAACCCATAAAAATAACATCACTACAAAAATCAAAGCAATAATAAGCTCGGCCATAAATAAAACAACACTCCTTTTTAAAAATCTGTTTTGGGGGATATATATATATACGTGTGTGGGGAAAAAATTTTTATAGATTAAATTAAAACAAAAATTCATTATTTTCCCAAGTTGTTGACTTTTGTTTAAATATTGATAAATTATTGACAAAAACATACTGTTTAAAGCGGCCAGAATAAAATTCTAGGCAAGGCTCAATTTTTCCGGGTAAACAGGGGGATTTTTGGACGCTTTCAATAAAAACAGCCCGGGGATGAAGGGAATGATTGGCATCAAGGTGAATATTAATGAAGCTGCAAAATATGATGGGCGGTTTGAAGCGTATGTTTTGAAAATTGTGTATAGGCAGACAAAACACATCACAGTTTGAACTGAAACCAGAAGGCCGGGAAGAAAATTTACCGACGAGTTGGAGATATACTCGCACATAATTGGCAAAACCTCTGAGTTTAGATTATATTGGACTAGGTGGACTAATTTCAAACTCAATTTGATTAAAATATTAACTTGCAGAGTCAAAAAGGCAATATGAATCAGAAAAATAGCAAATCGAAAATACGTCTTTTGGCCATTTTTTCGTTTTATGCTGTCATATATGCTGCCAAGCGCGTAGCAATATGTTACTGGAATCCACGCTAAAAACGCAAGCTTGATTTTTCTGGATTTCATCAATCTATACATTGCTATTGACTGAAAAACATAGTTCAAAAAAACCATGATCATATATATGACGACAATAATAACCGCAAACCTAAGGATCTGTTTATAAAGAGTTATATCCATAGCCATCCTCCCTTTGTCAAAAATATTTAAAATAACGTTTTTTTATCAACATATATTTAAAACATTTAACATAGTCGAATTTTTATAGCTGTTTATCAATTAATACAAACTTGAGTTATTTGAGAAAAATTAGGTTTTTGAGCTCAGACTTTCAGCGCTTTTAGCCGCTTTTAGAAGCATTATGCCTGAAACAAACGGAACTATGGGAAACATGGTGGATATTAATGAAATAGCAAAATATTTAGAATTGTTTGGACAAAATTCTTTGAAAACACAATTAAGCGATATAATATAAAAAACCGTGCATATCACAAAAAAACCAAGCAGCAAAAAGGTTAAAACCCTGTTGTTTGGAGCATAAGTTTGGCCAGCTGAGGCGGATGCTTTGTATATTATAACACAGAAAGCATATGTTGCGAGCAGACAGGATGAAAAAATTGTTAGCAAAATTTTAAAATTACTTTTTTTGTTGTTTTTATTGTTAATGCTATCGCATATTTTGCCGAGGGAATAGTTTCCGCCGATTGGAAGCCACGCAAGAAACGGGCGGCTGATTTTTTTGATTTGCATGATTTGACTGCAAGCTGTTGCGTGAAAAACATAGTTTAAAACCTGGGCAAAAAACATCCAAACAATGAGACCAAAAGCAAGAAAAATGCCCAAAGGCCCGAGCTCAGCCAGGCTTTCATTACCATTAACCATAGCTCATACACATCCTAACAATATATATTATTTAATCTACACGGGCGCATTATAACACAAAAATTATTAAAAGTCAACAGTTTGTGAGTTGAAATGGAGTTTTTTTGTGAAATTATGACAAAAATTAAAAATTAAGCATGTTTGCTTATTATAGCTTGGTTTAGTGTGTTTTATTAGTAATTATTTTAACCATGTTGAGCGCAAGATCGGCTTTTTGGAAAGATCAGGCCAGAATCACACGGTTATTTATTTAAATTTGAAGTTTTTGCTTTGTTTAAAAATTCAAAGATTGGGGTGTTGTGTCTGATGGTGAAGACAATCAGCGGCGGCAGGAATTTGATGTTTAAAAGGCCTCCTCCAATGATCGCAATAAGCGTGTATGAACTTGATTTGGCTTTGTTATATTCCCTATATATAATGTAGAAACACCAAAAGCTAAAAACAAGATTAAAAGTTGAGGCGGCTGCAAAAGTTAAAATCAAAAGCGAAATTAGCAGATTAACCTGCAAAGAATTGAAATTAATGGTTGAATTCAAAACCTCAAAGCCTCTAGACTCATTGGCTAAAGACTCAAACAAGAACTGTTCAAAATTTGGCATGTTTTTTGACATAACAAACAAAGCCAAGCCCCCAGCAACCAGCGCGGTTAAATAGGATATTAGCAAAAAAAATCTAAAATATGACTTGATAAAGTAATTTTTATTAATCGAGTCAGAAATGTTTCCCAAAACATATGTTGTGTTAAATATGGGGACAAAGGCGAGATATTTAAAGCGCATATTTCTTTTGCGCATGAGGCAAAAATATGACATGGCGCTGAAGATATATTTTAACAAAAAAATGACAACAATCGCAAACACCTGAAAGCCCAGCTTATTTGTGTAGTATACAAAAACCACTCCAATCCAATAAAATAACTAAATTATAGTCGATGTTTTTTGTTTTGTCAATATAAAATGTGAGCCCATAAAAAATTTTGTTGTTTTGAAATTTAGAGCTTGACAACCTTCAATTTATCTGATATAATGCTTTAGGTAGTGATGTGTTGTTTTTCTATAGACAGCAGGTTCCCTTTTGGGGGTATAATGTTTTGCCTGCCGAGGAGAAACCGTTAAAGCCTTTGTTCAGGGGCTTTTGCGCCTTCCTCCATCGGTTTTTGGGGGAGGTTTTTTTGTTTTGCGTTTTAGAAAGACTTCTTGTCACTTCGAAGCTACTATTTTATTCTAAACATTGAGAGTGGGGGTGAAATGTAAAGTGCCTAGTGAAAGAGTTTTACAGTCAAAAAAGCAGTTTGTTTCTGGACTTTCCCAAAAAATAAAGTCATCAAATGTCGGCGTTTTAGTTTCATATAAAGGAATTAATGTCGAAAATGACACCAAACTCCGAAAAGAGATGCGCGAGGCCGGAATTGATTATTTTGTTGTTAAAAACAGCATGTTGCGATTTGCTTCCAAAGAAGCGGGCTTTGATTTTGGCGACAATTTAACAGGAACAACCGCCATAGCCCTGAGCCCTGAAGATCCTGTTTGCGTTGCAAAAATTCTGTCAAAATATGCAAAAGAATTAAAAGACACGACTGAATTTTCAATTAAAACCGGCTTTATGGATGGCGAGATTTTGGATGTCAAGACTATATGTGAAATTGGCGCGCTGCCAACCAAAGAACAGCTTATTGGCCAATTGCTCAGCGTCTTGGTTGCTCCAATTAGAGGTCTTGCAATTGCTCTGAATGCTGTTGCGGAAAAAAATGCTGATGGCGGTGATGGCGACGCAAAGACTGCGGATGAGCCTGAAGAAAAGCCAAGCGAAAACTAGAATTTTAGCAATGTTTTTAAAATTTATTATCATATAGGAGGTTACACATCATGGCTGATGTTGCAAAGTTTATTGAAGAAATTAAAAGCCTTTCGGTTTTGGAGTTAAACGAACTGGTTAAGGCGATTGAAGAGGAGTTTGGCGTTTCAGCAGCTGCTCCGGTTATGGTTAGCGCGGCAGGCGGCGGGGAAGCTCAAGAAGCGGAAAAAACCGAGTTTGACGTTGTTTTAACCGAAGTTGGCGGAAGCAAAATGAGCGTTATCAAGCTTGTTAAGGAAATAACAGGACTTGGCCTAAAAGACGCAAAAGCGATCGTTGACGGCGTTCCGAAAGCTGTTAAGGAAGCGGTTTCAAAGGCTGATGCTGAAGAGATGAAAGCTAAATTGGAAGAAGCTGGCGCTAAGGTTGAGCTTAAATAGCCTCATATTAATTTGGGGCTTTTTGACGCCCTTGTCTATAATTTTTTTTATTTTTACTTGACAAATGCCGATTGAGTGTTATATAATTACTTGAGTCGTGTAGATTTGTTTTTCCAGCATTCGTTTCATACGCCAGTTTTTTGGGTATATTTATTAATCTGCGAGAGGAGGGTTTTTTGATATGAAAAGAACATTCCAGCCAAAAAAGCGCCATAGATCGAAGGTCCATGGGTTTCGAAAGAGAATGTCAACTCGAAACGGGCGCAAGGTTTTGGCTAGGCGCCGATTGAAAGGAAGAAAAAAGCTTTCATATTAGTTGATGTTTGGCGTTTTTTAAAATTTGATGAAAATTAACAGTTGTTTTGTTATATTTATTGCAGTCATAGAAAAAACAATGTAAACAGATTTTGCTTTAGGGAATTTTATGATATATACAATATCTATCACCAAAAACACAGATTTTAGACGAATGTATTACAGGGCAAAATTTAAAAATGGCTTTTTAGTTGTCGTGTATTTATATAAAAATAGGCTTGACAAGGCAAGGCTTGGAATAACCGCCAGCAAAAAGGTTGGAAACGCTGTCGCAAGAAACAGGGTTCGAAGAATGATTAAAGCGGCCTATGCTTTGCTTGAAAAAGAAGAAAATTTTAGAGGGTTTGACGTCGTCATAGTTGCAAAACAGCCGTGCGCCTCGGTTAAAATGGGAAAAGTTTACATGGAAATGAAAAAAAGTGTGGCTTTTTTGAGAAAAAAATATCGAATGTGAAAATTGGTTTGCTTTAAAGAGGGGTTTTGGATTGTTTTGAAAGGTTTTGTGATTTTTGCTTTAAAATTTTACATGAAAAAAATATCCCCGGCTTTTCCCGCAAGATGCAGGTATTACCCGACGTGTTCCAGATACGCTCTGGATGCTGTTGAATTAAGAGATCTATTTGGAGGAATGTATGTGGCTTTCTTGAATGAGATTATTGGAGTGCCGCTTGGCTATGTTGTTTGGTTTATATATCAAATTTTTCAAAATTATGCTCTAGCCATAATTATTTTTACCATATTGTTGAGGCTGGTTTTGATTCCAACATCAATTAAACAGCAAAAGTCAACCGCGAGAATGAGTGCTTTTCAGGTGTATATTAATGACATAAACAAAAAATATGCGAAAAACCCGTCGAAAAAAATGGAGGAGCTTCAAAAATTATATGCAGAGCACAATATTAGCCCGGCTTCTGGTTGTTTGACAATGTTTATTCCGGTCATTGTTTTGGCGGGAATGATTGACGTTGTATATCGCCCATTAACCCACATTTTGCATCTCGGCAGCGACACCATCGCAAGAGCTGTCGAAATATTCACATCTTCAACAGGAAGCTCAGCTTCTATGTCGGCGCAGCTAAACGTTATCAATGATTTTTCTTTGAACCCACATAAATATGAGGAGTTGGGAGAGGGATTTGCCGACGCTGTTAGGACCATAGACTTGAATTTTTTGGGTTTTAATCTGGGAGACATTGCGAATTTTTCGTCAATAACGATGATTGTTCCAATTTTGTCTTTGATTTTGAGCTTTTTATCCATATTCATTAGCATGAAAATAAATGGGACTGCGGAAAATGTGCCTGGGATGTCTAGCATGAAGGTTATAATGTTTTTTATGCCAGTGTTTTCGTTTATAATAGCGCTTTCTGTTCCGATGGGAGTTGTTTTATATTGGATAATTGGATATATTCTTCAAATAGCGCAGGTTTTAGTTTTGAGTAGATTTTATAATGTTCAAGATCTTAAAGAAGCTGCCGCCAAGGAGTTTGAACAAACCAGAAAAAACAAGAGGAAATCGTCTAAACAAAAAAATTCGGAGGTTGGAGGAGGCGTGGCTAGAAGCGATAAAGATAGGGTTGCAGCAGCAAGGGAACATCCCAGGCACATTTTCCGCAGTCCCATTTATTTTCAACTAGAGTCTAAAATTTTGTTTTTTATTAACTGGGAGGTTATTTTAAATGGCTGATAAAATCAAAGTGGCTGCAAAAAGTGAGAAACAGGCACTTAGCATCGCTGCTCAGCAATTGAATTTAGAGGAAAATTTTTTAAATGTTAAATTGATTGAAAAGGGTAAAAAGCTTTTGTTTGGCATATTTAAAGAGCTCCCCAAATATGAAATTAGTTATTCTTTAGAAAATAATATTGAAGCTTGTGAGTTGGATCATGCGGAAAAAATTAAATCCGGGTCTGGTCCTGTTGAAAATGAAGAGTTTGCTCTTGATCCAAACGTTAAATACTATAAAATAGAGGATATTCCGAATGCGTATATGCAAAAAAAGGCGCGGATTGCTTGCGAGTATCTGGATTCAATTTTAAAGTCACTTGACGTTGGAGAAATCAAGCAAGAAATAGAGTTTGACTATAGAAATAACTTGGAAATTAAATTGAGCGGTGAAAATATTGCTGTTGTTGTTGGGAAATTTGGAGAAGTGCTAAATGCGATTCAATATTTAGTTGTTCTTTCTGCAAATCGCGACGGGGGGCAATATATGAAGGTCATTTTGGACAGCGGAGATTTTAGGAAAAATAGGCGAAAAAGTCTTCAGGATCTTGGGAAACGCGTTGCGACGACAGCGATTGAAAAAAGCAAATCCATAGTTTTAGAGCCGATGAATCCATACGAAAGAAGGATCATTCATTCATATATTTCTAATATGGAGGGGGTTTATTCTCGCTCTATTGGAGTGGATCCGAACCGCAGAGTTATTGTTTATCCTGCGAGCGGCTGGACAGGGGAGCCTTTGGACTATAAAAAACCCTCTAGATCAAAACAGCCATACCTTTTTAGCAACAAAAAAAATCACGACTCAAAAATTGTTGACATTGATTCTCAGCTTCATACATATGATTTTGAAAAAGAATTTTTGAAGGTCGCGGGAAATGAGCATGCCGAATATGAAAAAGTTGACTTAAAGTAGAAATCATATATTTGATTTGGGAGGGGCTTTGAGGGTCTCTCCTTGTTCTGTGTTTTTAAATATATATTTTAATGAGGTGAAATTTTTTGGAAAAGTGTATTGCAGCTGTGGCCACCCCTATTGCGCCGTCGGGGATAGCTGTTGTTAGGTTGTCTGGAATTGATTCTATTAAAATAGCATCTAAAATTTTTCGTCCTGTGAAAAAAAATCTAAAAATGCTAGCTGGATATAGTGCGGCATATGGCCACATTGTTGAGAAAGAGGAAATCATAGATGATGGCGTTGCGTTGGTTTTCAGAGCCCCAAATAGCTATACGGGGGAGGATACTGTTGAAATATCATGTCATGGCGGGATATTAATCATAGAAAAAGTCTTGGAGCTATGCTATGCTAATGGCGCGAGCCCCGCTCAAAACGGGGAATTCACAAAACGAGCTTTTTTGAACAACAAAATGAATTTAACTCAAGCTGAAGCGGTTATGGATTTAATAAATGCGCAATCTGTCGTTGCATTAAAGGCAGCTAATGCGGCAAAAAATGGAGCTTTATGCAAAAAAATTGATAATATATGCAAAAACATGGTTGAAATTGATGGCCATATTCAGGCCTGGCTGGATTATCCTGACGAAGATATTGATTTGGTTGATTCGAAAAATGTTGCGCAAGAACTTGATGTGTTAAAAATTCAACTGGAAAAAATTTTAAAAAATTATAGATTGGGAAATTTAGTGAAAAGCGGAGTGAAAACCGTGATTGTTGGAAAACCAAACGTTGGAAAATCAACAATCACTAATCTTTTGTCTGGAAGAGAAAAGAGCATTGTGACTGATATTTCGGGAACCACTCGGGACATTGTCGAAAGCGAGATTCAAATTGATGGACTTGCTTTTATTTTATTTGACACCGCCGGAATCAGAGAGGCTCAAGATGCTATTGAAAAAATTGGAATTGAAAGAGCAAAAGATAAATTAGAAGAGGCAGATTTGATTTTATTTATAGCAGATGGATCAAAAAATATTGACAAAACAGAATTAGAATTTTTAAGAAGTTATGCTAAAATTCCAAAAATATGCGTTTTAAATAAGGAGGATTTAGGAATTTTAGAGCAAAAAATTAAAGTTGATGATTTTAGCTGTGTTGTTAAAACGTCGAACAAAAAGCCAGACACAATAGAAAATTTAAAACAAAAAATGCTCGAATTAATGAAGCTGAATTCTTTTGATTTTAGCGCGCCTTTAATTTTTAATGAAAGACAAAAAATCGCAATAAAAAAAGCTATTGAAGACTTGCAAGAAGCAATAAACGCAATAGAAAACGGCTTAACATGGGACGCTATTTGTGTATCCATTGAAGAAGCTATTGATCATTTATTAGAATTGACAGGCGAAACCTCATCTGAACGCGTTATTGACGAGGTTTTTTCGAAATTTTGTGTTGGCAAATAGCTAAAAAACTAACATTTATATATTTTTTTGTTGAAAACTACGGTGTAATGGAGAGGTGATTTAATGGAATATTTATTAGACAAAGTGGAAATTGTTGTTATTGGAGCTGGTCACGCCGGGATTGAGGCAGCTTTGGCGTCGGCAAAATTGGGTTGCAAAACGATTTTACTTACTATGTCGCTTGATCAAATTGCAAACATGCCGTGTAATCCTTCAATTGGAGGAACCGCAAAAGGGCATTTGGTTAGAGAGATTGACGCTTTAGGAGGTGAAATGGGAAAGGCTGCGGATGAAAATATGCTTCAAAGTCGAATTTTAAATAGAGGTAAAGGTCCGGCGGTTCACAGTCCGAGAGCCCAAATAGATCGTAATCAATATCATGTATATATGAAAAATATATTAGAAACTCAAAAAAATTTATATATTAAGCAGGATGAAGCTGTCGAAATCCGACTCAATAAAAACACGGTCGCTGGGGTTGTCACAAAATTGGGAGCCTTCATCCAAACCGACGCAGTGATAATTTGCTGCGGAACATATTTGAATAGCAAAATATTTGTCGGCCAGTCTTCCTATTTTGGCGGACCGGATGGATCCCCAAGTTCTGGACAATTTTCTGAGTCTTTGAAAAATTTAAATTTAAAACTGCGGCGCTTTAAAACTGGAACGCCCGCCAGAGTTAATCGCAGAAGCATAGATTTTGGAAAACTTGAAGTTCAAAATGGTGATGATCGCATCACCCCTTTTTCATTTTCAAATCAAAAACAGCTGGAAAATAAAATACAGTGCTTCATTGCATACACAAATAGCAAAACTCATGATATCATAAAGCAAAATTTGAAAAAATCTCCTTTATATAGCGGATTTATAGAAGGGATAGGTCCCAGATATTGCCCATCAATTGAAGACAAAATTGTGAGATTCGCCGATAAACCTCGTCATCAATTGTTCATTGAACCAATCGGCCTGAAAACCCAAGAAATGTATCTTCAAGGAATGTCCTCTTCGCTACCGGAAGATGTTCAAATTGATTTTTTACGCACAATTAAGGGATTGGAAAATGTTGAAATTATGCGAAGTGCATATGCAATCGAATATGATTGTTTGGATCCTTTGGAATTATATCCAACCTTGGAACACAAAAAAATAGGTGGATTATATGGGGCGGGGCAGTTTAACGGAACTTCAGGATATGAAGAAGCGGCGGCGCAAGGCCTAATCGCGGGAATTAATGCTGCAAGAAAAATCAAAGGGAAATCTGAATTTGTTTTGCCTAGATCGTCCTCATATATAGGAACCTTAATAGACGATTTAGTGACTAAAGGATGCACAGAGCCATACAGAATCATGACGGCAAGAAGTGAATATAGACTGCTGCTGCGACAAGACAACGCTGATCAAAGGCTGACGCCGCTTGGGTTTGAAATCGGACTTGTCAGTGAAGAGCAATATGATAAATTTATGCAAAAAAAACAAAAAATAAGTCAAGAAAAATCAAGAATATTCAAAGTTATTATAAAACCTTCTGATGATTTAAATAAAGAATTCATATCTCACGGGATATCGCGATTAAATCAGCCTCAGAAAATGGGAGATCTGCTAAAACGGCCCGGGGTGGGGTATTCTGTTTTGGAACAATATGATCAAAACATGCCCGATATACCGGCAGATATAAAGGAACAAGTTGAAATCGATCTAAAATACGAAGGATATATTAAAAAACAACAGCAAAAAGTTGAAGTCATGAGAAAATTAGAAACAAAAAAATTGCCACTTTGTATAGATTATTCCACAATAAATGAACTGCGACTTGAAGCGCGCGAAAAATTAAATGTGGTCCGGCCAATTAATTTGGGGCAAGCTTTAAGGATATCAGGCGTGAATCCTGCTGATGTGGCGGTTTTGAGTATATGGTTGAAACGGCGAGGTGGAGCAAATGATAAATAAAGCGTTGCTAAAAGAAATGTGTTTAAAACATAATATTGATTTAAATGATGAACAACTTCAAAAATTAGATGAATTTTCTGAAATATTAGTTGAATG
>CADBXQ010000045.1 GCA_902798675.1 Oscillospiraceae bacterium | reverse complement strand
AGCTTCGCCATCCTTATACACACCAATATCATTTTCATATGTTGGCTTTCTGTTTAAAATCACAACCTTTTCCCCTGTTGATCTGTTGTCCTCTGTAACGTTTGAACTGTTATTAAAATCCATAATAAAATCCTCCTAACATTTAACTAATATATTATATTATAAACTAATTTTTTGCATCTTGCAAGAACCCTAAGCTTTTTAGTAAGCTCACCGAAAAAGGAAGTTCTATTTGTTCTCCGCCCCCTTCTTGTTTAAATGCAGGCGCGATGGTTCCGGAATAAACCTGTGAACAGTTTAAATTATCATTCAAATTTATATATCCACGTTTTATGCTGTCTTGCAACGTTTGAATTTTTTCCTCTTTATCAGGTGCATTTGTTTTGGCAGTTTTAAAAACCTCGTCATATTGAGATAAAATTGTTTTAAGCTTATTAAACTCTTCTTTAACTTGGTTCACATTTGCGTTTGGAATAAGCATTTCGTCAATACTGCCTTTGTTGTCTATTAAACCTTTTAATTGTTGGTAATTGAAGTAGTCTTCTTTAGAGTAGGGATGGGAGCTCGGTTGTATTTGGAATTTTGTTTTTATTTGGTCTTTAATTTTTATATATATATTTACAGCTTGCTTTTCTAATTCTAAACAATTATCGAGTCCTAATTCCTTTATAACTGTTTTTAGTTCTGAAAAATTTCTAGTCACAGTATATTTATGATAAAAATTTTTATTTTCTCGGTTAGCGAGTGCTCGTTTTGCATATGAAACACTTGCGTTATTGTTTGCAGGGCAGACATAAAACCCATATTCAGAACCATATCTGTCTATTTCATAGCCGGTTTTCATGTCGTCAATAATATTTTTTATTTGTGCATCCTTTTTATAACCACGATTATCGGGCCATATTGGTTTCCCTTCTTTATCAATAAAGTATGGACTTGCTATTACAGAGGTGTTGTGACTAACGTTGTTCAAAGCTGCCCAATCATCTAAAATTAACATTTCAGCAACGTTTTCTCTTGGGGATAGTTTTCTAAGCGATACAAAAGTATCATCTAAAATTTTATTATCACCAGATGAAATTAATTGTTTCAAAGATTTAAAAGAAGATTTTTGATCCAAAATCTTTGCAATTTCTTTTGATTTTTCGCTAAAATTTTTAATAGCTTTTGAAATGTCATCGTCGGCATTTAAATTGTGAAGATCGTTTTTATTCGCTTCTCTTTTAAAGTCAAAACTGCTATTTTTTAATTCTTTTGCTATGTCTTCTATCACAGCTTTCATGGTTTCTTCTCTTGACATTGCTTGATTTTCACCAGCAGCGTCTTGTTTTGCTTTAACCTGGGTCAATGCATTGCTGGATGTGTTGTTTGAGTTGTTTTCGCTTTGAGAAGTTGAACTTGAAGTGTCTAAGATTGACTGATCCACATCTACACTTTTAATAGTTGAGTTTGATGCGGAGATGGTGATGGGCGAAGAATTTGGTTGATTAATAGCAAAAGCCGTTGATCCGGCCAAGATGCCAGCTGATAAATTAAGCGTGGCGAATAAGCTCATAACTTTTGCTTTGACTCCAACTCCGCCGCTAACGCTTTCAAGATCTTCTAATGTGAGCTCGTTTTTTACATTGTTTTCATGATCAAGTAATTCTTCGGCGGAAAAATCAAACCCCATCTTTGTAGCTGTTGGTAATATTATTTCGTTTATGATATTAATTTTTGACTGTGAGGTATTGTTATTTTTACAATATTCTAATATTTTATTTGTCATTTCGCTTTTGAGTTTTGGGTTAGAATTTATCTCGTTGCAAAACTCTAATATGGTTTTATTCATTAAACTTCCCCCCTTAAGTAAAAATTAAATATATGGAATATAAAACATTCCAACTACATTATAACATTATCTTACATATTCTGTCAAGTCATGTCAATAAAATACTAAAAACTGTATTGTATCTGCAAGTATTGTGTGACTATGCGGGCCAAATGGCGGTTTGTGGCTCAAATTCAAGCGCCTACTTTTCAAATAAACTTTAAGCATTGTTCGTGGTTGAGGTGTTTTTTATTGTTGCTCTTGACTAATATAAAAATTTTTTTAAGTTTACCATTGACATTTTAAAAATAATGGTATATAATAAGCGAGTGTTGTTTGACGGTGCTTTGTGTGGGCGCTGGATTTATCGGGGGTTTCTTTTGTGTTTGTCTGGTTTAAAAGGTTATTGAGTTTTTTATTTGTCATTTTCGCCATTTTTTGCGGCTTTGTTCGCTTGGAATCGAATTTGAAAGTTTTTGCTGAAGGTTCGCAAATTGATCAAGACGCTAAAATTTTATACTGCAAGGTGGATAAATTTTTAGAGGATAATAAAAATTGTTCTCCAGAAGATTTTGACAAGGTTTGTTCTGACTATATTTTAGCCAATAGCAGGCCTTTAAGGCTTGAAAACAAGGATATGTTTAGCTTGAGATCCACGTCTGGGGTGGTTTTGTATAGGGGAATTTCTGAAAAAAGATTTGCTCAAGAGATGAAAAATGGTAAAGTTTACGTAGCAAGCGGTGTGAAAAATGTTAGGGGCAGTGGAATATATACGACGCCCAGCTTTGGATGCGCCAGTCGCTATGCAGCTCCAAATGGAGAAGTTTTAACCATGCTTCTCAGGCCTAATGCTCGGATTTTGGAAAACTCTGACCTAGAAAAAATCAAACAAAAATTGATATTCATGGATCCACAAAGATTCACCTTCAGTCATAAAGATTTAATATATGACTCTTTGGAGCCTTGGATTACCGAACAGTTTAAGCTATATTTCAAAGAAGATTATGATAAATTTTCAAGCGGCGAAATGTGTGATTGTAAGCTGATGGATTTTGCTTTAGATCAAATAAAAAAGCATCCAGACTATCCCGCCCCTTGTTGCAAACAGAAAAAGATACTATCTCAATAAAGCAGCTGCAGTTCTTAATAATTCTGGTTTGCTGGCTAGATTTTTGGATTTCGACGTTTTGCATAGCAAAGACTTTTTGTGGGATTCTTCGGAGGAGGAATATCTGGTTTTAGATCCCGGCGTTTTGACGGTTTTTAGGTGAATTGTTTACATTTTTGAAGACGGATTATTTTTTGCGCTCCTTTGCGCGGCTTCTTTTATTTTTTCTATATAACCTTTTTTAAATATATCGCAGCTGACTCGATCGCAGCCGAAATATTCATTGTTGTTTGCCATCAAAGCGTTTGCCCTGCATCCTCCCCCGCAGGTTAGTTTGTGCCTGCATTCATTACATTCCGGATTATTTTGGCAAAGTTCACCAACAGTGTTGTTAAGCAGCGCCAGATATTTTGAGCTTTTCAGCAGCTTGCTAAGCGGCATGTCGAAAATATATGTTTTAGGCAATTTATTTTTAACTCCGCCCAAAGCCATGCATGGCAAGAGTTGTCCGTTAGAACATATATATATATTATGTTTTGCGTGTTCACACAATTTGCAGCTAAAAGTCCTTTTTGTCCCGTCAAATTTTTCCGCTGGTATGGAATATTTTTGAGAGCCTTTTTCACAAAGGAAAAAACTTCCCATTTGCAAACCTATCGGAGCACCGCTATCTAAATACCGAGGAATATACTCTAAGTATAAACCAAACAGCTCTTCTCTGCTCAAATCGTGTTTTTTGTTTTCTTTGGTCCATTCGCCAGAATTTTCGACCGGGCCGACTTTAACGCTGCTAGCGCCGTGTTCAATTAAAAGATTGATGCTTTGTTCAAAGACATTTTTATTCCATTTGTGTATGCACATTTCGACGTCAACCTCAAACCCGTGGCTATGTAGCAGGTCAAAAGCTTTGATTGCCATTTTTTCAGCCCCTTTAACCCCGCGAAGCCAATCGTGCCATCCAATTCCATCATAGCTTATGCAAAACGTTGGGTTCATTTGGCGTTTTTTCAAATTGATTAATAAATTTTCATCGACAAGCGCACCGTTAGTGTATATTTGACTAACAGTCATTTGCTTTTTCTTGATTTCGTCCAACAAAACGAAAAGGTCGGGGCGAACCAATGGCTCCCCGCCCGTTATGCTAACCTTCATTATCCCACATTTTGCGAGTTCGTCTATGATTTTCAAACATTTTTCAGTTGAAAGCTGCCCATATAATTTGCTTGGCGCTGAAAGAAAGCAGTGTCGACATTTAAAATTACACAAACCCGTGATAGACCAGTGGGCCGCCCTAACATATTCATTTTCGAAACGCCTATATTTCTGACGCTGGGACAATTTTTCGCCATTTTCACACTTTTTGACTATGTTTTTTTTGACAAATTTTGTTATAATGTTTCTACTAACTGTAATAACGTTTGGAGAATCAACATC
Organism: Oscillospiraceae bacterium; assembly: GCA_902798675.1. Classification (GTDB taxonomy): domain Bacteria; phylum Bacillota; class Clostridia; order Oscillospirales; family Ruminococcaceae; genus RUG12519. Next base: position 6,761 of record CADBXQ010000045.1, on the reverse strand, counting down.
CGTTTCTCCATCACAAAGCAAGAGCGCTTGAAATGCCAGTTTGCTAACAGGAGCCATTTGTCCGCTGTTTAAATGAACAATAGCATATGGAGCATCTGCCCAACCTCTCAGGGCAAATTCATTTTTTATAATATATTTCATAAAAATTCCTCCATATGGCTAATTGTTATGGTTTTTCATAAATATCACACTAAATCCTTTGCGATAAATTTGTTAATTATTATAATATAATCAGTATATCACAATAATTTTCCAAGCCAAAAGCATAATTATCTCATCCTGTGTTCTTCAATCGTTAAACGAGAATCGGTCCCATTATTTCCAGCAATGAAGCAAGTTTCTCCAACCTGTGAAGCTCCGATAACTCCGCAGCTCATTCCGCCCGCAACCTGCCCAAGATCATCGTCAGAAAGTTCGCCCTTGGGTTTGTGGGGTGGGTTTATGCTGAAATTCAGAACATCTTCACATGAAAAATCAAAACCAAGTTTTTGAGCAATTGGCAAAATGTCTGAATTAAAGATTTTTTCAGCTTGATTTTTGTCTAGATTAGCCAAATTCGTTTCAGCTTTTGATATCTTTTTCTTCAGATTTTCATCTTCATTCACCTTTTCAAAAAAAAGTTCAACATCTTCCCTGGCCAAAATGACCTCCCCTTTCGCTATTATATACAATTTGTAAAATATGTTTTTTAGTAAACTTCTAAAAACAGTATGCCACAAAGTCAAAATTATATACTTTTTATGTAAAAAAATTCAGATAGCAATATCTAGTCAAATTCATTTGAATATTCTTCATTCTAGCGCGTATGCATTGTGGTTTGGTAATTTGCGATTGGTGTGTGTGAAATTTTTAAATTATTTATAATTAATTTTAGGAGACCTTTTCATGAAATTTGAAAATTTAAATTTGAGTCCTTCAATTTTGAAAGCTCTAAAGGAACTTAACTATCAAACCGCCTCGCCAATTCAAGAAAAAACTATTCCGGCAATTTTGAGCGGCCGTGATTTGATGGGATGCGCGCAAACAGGGACGGGAAAAACCTGCGCGTTCGCTGTTCCGATAATCAACAAATTGCTCAGCAAAAGAATATGCCTCAAAAAAAGGATCATTAAAGCCTTGGTTTTGGCGCCAACGCGAGAGCTCGCGATTCAAATTTTCAACAATTTTAGAGTATACGCTAAGTATAATCCAATTCGCAGCTGCGTTGTCTATGGAGGAGCTGGTTACACCCCACAAATCCAAGCGCTTAGCAAGGGAGCTGACATACTCGTCTCAACTCCTGGCAGGCTCAATGATTTGATTTTAAAAGGATATGTCGATATATCTGAGGTTGATTTTTTTGTCTTGGATGAGGCGGATATTATGTTGGATATGGGTTTTATTAATGAAGTTAAAAAAATAACCGATATACTCCCTAAAAAAAGACAAACATTAATGTTTTCAGCAACAATGTCAAATAATATACAAGACTTTGGAAATTCCATACTCAAAAATCCAGTAAAAATTATCGTCTCTCCGCCTTCAACAACTGTGGATTTAATCCAACAATTTGTGTATATGGTTGATCAAAATGACAAAACAAATTTTTTGCTTCGATTAATAAAAAATCTAAACATTCAGTTTGCGATAATATTCACGAGAACTAAAGCAAAATCCGATAAAGTTGCTGATTGGCTTAAAAAAATGAACATTTTGGCAAGGTCTATTCACGGCGATAAACCGCAGTGGGAGCGCAAAAACATTTTGAAAAATTTTAAAGAAGGCAGGATCAAAATTTTGGTTGCAACAGACATTGCCGCTCGGGGGCTCGACATAAAAGGAATTTCTCATGTGATAAATTACGACATTCCGTGCAATAGTGAAACATATGTTCATAGGATCGTTCAATCAAAAAAACAATAAATAAAAAAATAAAAATTGTTAACAAGATAAATATTGACAAAAATCAGCCCTCAAAAACCAACCTCAATTTAGCAAAAACTTCAAATCATATAAAAAAATCTCAATTCAAAAAACACAAAAATAATAATGATAAATTGATTTTAGATAAAAATTTTCAAGAAAGTGTTAAATTAATCCCGCAATTTAAAATAAACAAGCAAATATCAAATAAAAACCCCGATAAAGCAAAATCTTTTGATGAGTGGCTAATTTTCAACAGCAAAAAAACATCAAATTCAAAAAATATTTTTCCGGAATCAAAAGCTGTAAATCAAAATAATTTTAGCAATTCTAAAAGTGAAATTTTCGACTTTGCGCTGAGAAGATCAAGAAAAAATAATTTTTAATATATAATCTTTTTAAAGCATATAATCTCGTGTGGAGCAGTTATTTTTGTTCTTGTGGTAAATTTTATCATTATGTCTTGAATTTATGTGTTGTTAATATACAAAAAATCTGTTATAATGTCTCTGGTATTTTTTTATTTTTAGAGGAGCTTTGGCATATGGAATTACTTTTAGAAATTTTAAAATCAATAGTACTGGGAGCTATACAAGGGATAACAGAATGGCTTCCAATCAGCAGCACGGGTCATATGATACTGTTCGACTCATTGTGGCCCATGAACCAGTCCATGTATTCAGGCGGCCGCGACTTTGTCAATTTGTTATTCACTGTCATTCAGCTTAGCTCGATTTTTAGCGGTTTTTTCTCAAAAATTAAACCCGTTTTGCGCAAAAAAAGACTTAAAAGAAAAAAAAGAGACATTTTTTATGTGGAGAAAAATTTTTGTTGCAACCCTTCCTGCGGTGGCTATTGGACTGATGTTTAAAGATTCAATACATACGTATTTATATAATGGATTTGTTGTTGCTTTGATGTTAATGTTATACGGTGTGTTTTTCATAGTTATTGAGAATTTGAATGAGGATGTAACACCAAAAATTTCCAAACTAAATCAAATAGACTACAAAATAGCATTTTTAATGGGAATATTTCAGGCGTTTGCTTTGATTCCTGGAACTTCTCGGTCAGGCGCAACAATTCTTGGAGCGCTGTTAATAGGATGTTCAAGAAGCGTTGGAGCTGAATTTTCTTTTTGCATGTCAGTTCCCATAATGATCGGAGCTAGCGCGGCTGAGATCATTTCATATTTCAAAAAACACGGAATGGGATTTTCGCCAAGCGAATGGGCTGTTTTATCAGTTGGTTTCCTTGTTTCGTTTGTGGTTTCCGTCATAGTCATAAAAAGTTTAATGCAGTTTATAAAATCTCACAGTTTCAAAATATTTGCATATTATCGAATAGTAATGGCCATGTTCGTTTTATTTTTGATGATTTCAGGCGTCTTGAATTTGACTTTAAGAGTTTAATTTTTAACAAAATTATAAATTGGTCTTGAATTTTCAAAAAAAATCGTATAATATATTTCATGAAGCTTTGTTTTGACAGGGTTTATATGAGTTGTTATTATGTGGCTCGAAAAATCGAAAAATAAGAGGCGAGGAAATTTGTGAATGAACTCATCAATATAGGTTGTACAAGCTATGTGGCTTTGAAAAAATTGACGGCTGTTGTTGCGCCTGAAGCTGCTCCAATCAAAAGGGCGGTGCTTTGTGCAAAAAATTCCGGCAAATTGATAGACGCAACGTGTGGAAGAAAAACAAGGTCGGTTTTATTCACTGACAGCGATCATGTGATTTTATCCTGCTTGAATGTTGAAGAAATAGAGAAAAAAATTAAGTGATTTATGGGGTTGATTATTAGACTATGAAAAAAGGAGTTTTACTGGTTGTTTCGGGCCCTTCTGGAAGTGGCAAGGGAACAATTTTAAACATACTTAAGAAAGAAAAAAACATTTCAGTTGCAGTTTCAGCAACAACTCGAAAGCCTCGAAGCGGCGAAATAGACGGGATCCACTATCACTTTATGTCTAGAGAGAGATTTCTTGATCAAATTGCAACCAACAACATTTTAGAATATAACGAATATTGTGGGAATTTATATGGAACCATGAGGTCGGAAATTGAAAGCAATTTAAATCGAGGGAAAAGCGTCATCCTTGAAATTGACGTTAACGGCGCTCAAAAGATCAGCGATTCAATGGACTGCGTTAAAATTTTTATCCTCCCACCCAGCATAGAAATCCTCAAACAGAGGCTGTTTTTGCGCGGAACTGAAACAAGAGAATCCATAAGAAATCGAATAGACCAAGCATATAAAGAAATAGAAAAAGCGTGTTATTATGACTATATAGTAGTTAACGCTGTTTTAGATCAAGCAGTTGAAAAAATTCGATCAATACTCAATACTGAAATATTAAAAAAAAACAGAATAAAAATAAATATTGATAATTCAATATAAAATAAACCATATAGGAGGAATTTTATATGAACAGGCCATCTATTCCTGAATTATTAAAACACGGAGAGAGTTATTATTCGCTAATAATCGGCGTTTCCAAAAGAGCCAGGCAAATTGTTGATCATGCAAATCAAATGGAAATGAAAACTCCAGATAATCCCCTTGCGGACGCGATTTCCGACTTTGCAAAGGGAAAATATGTTTTGGTAAAAGATAGTTGTTGGCATAAGCGGCGGAATAGCAGCGTTTAAAGCAGTTAGCGTTGTCAGTGAGCTGGTTAAAAGAGGGGCGGCTGTCAAAACCATAATGACCCAGAGCGCAACAAAATTCGTCACGCCGCTGACTTTTGAAACAATTGCGAAAAACGAATGTGTGGCGTCAATTTTTAAAAGAAAGGGAGGTTTTGATGTCGGGCATATTTCGCTGTCTAAATGGGCGGACGCGTTCCTAATCATTCCCGCAACCGCTAACATAATCGCAAAAATTGCTTCTGGGATCGCCGATGATATGCTGACAAGCGCTTTTTTAGCCTGCAAATGCCCAAAAATCGTCTTTCCTTCAATGAACACTGGAATGCTTGAAAATGAGGCAACTCAGAGCAATCTTCAAACCATCATCAGCCGAAAAATTCACGTTGTTGAGCCGGCCGTGGGGAGATTAGCTTGTGGAGATGTCGGAAGAGGCAGGCTTCCAGATCTTGATATAATTCTTAAATCAATCGAAAATATATTAAATAGGCATTTGGACTTAAACGGAAAAAACCTCCTAATAACCGCGGGGCCAACGCAAGAAGCAATTGATCCCGTCAGGTTTTTAACCAATCGATCAAGCGGGAGGATGGGGTATGCAATTGCCGAGGCGGCTGCAAAACGTGGAGCTAATGTGACATTGGTTTCCGGAAGGACAAGTTTAGAGGTTCCTTCAGGCGTTAACGCGATTTTTGTTGAAAGCGCAAGCCAGATGCACAAAGCCGTTTTGGATTTAGCGCAATCAAACGATATTTACATTTTATCTGCTGCTGTTGCAGATTATACGCCAAAAGTGAAATATTCAAATAAAATCAAAAAAAACCGATCTAATATAGTTTTAGAGCTGGTTAAAACCAAAGATATACTAGAAGATTTAGGAAAAATAAACAATAATAGCAAAATTATATGCGGATTTTCTATGGAAACTGAAAATTTATTAGAGAATTCCAAAAAAAAGTTGATTGCAAAAAATGCTGACCTAATCGTGGCTAACAACATAAATGACGCTGGGGCAGGGTTTAACGTTAAAACCAATAAAGTTCATATTATAACACGAAATGAAGCTTTTGATGTCCCGCTTATGAAAAAAACCGAATTGGCAGATGTTATTTTAGACCACATATTGGAGTTGAAAAAATCCTAAATTGAGTGATAATTTTTTAGAGAGTGGAATTTTTTATGCTGGTTGCTTTGGTTGCAGTTGAAAAAACATCCTTGAGTTTTGATAAACTTTTCGAATATTTAATTCCAGAATCATTAATTTTCAAATTAAAAGTTGGATGTTTGGTCAGGGTTTCGTTTGGAAAATCAAATAGATTGCGGCAGGCAATGGTCTGTGGTGTGAAAAAAATATATGCGAATGAAAAAAATTATAAATCAATTTCTGAAGTTCTCTGCGAAAAACCGATCATTTCCAGAGAGCTTTTGGAAGTCGCTGAGTTTATACACAAAACATGTTTTTGCACTTGGTTTGAAGCGATCAAATGTGTTATACCTTCAGGATTATTTTATGATATTATTGAAACTTGGAATTTTAAATATTTAAGTGACGCCACGTATTCCGACAAAGAATTGGTTATTTTAGACAAATTAAAGGCTATGTCAAGCAGCAAAAATGTGGATAGATACATAAAAACTTTAATTGCAGATGGGCAAAGTGGCGTTGTGAAACTGTTGGAGCAGCGAGGAGTTTTATTTAAATCTAAAAATACACGCCGTAAAATTTTGGACAAGAAAATATCTATGGTTAAGGCAAAAATTTCTGATTTGAGCGAATGTAAATTAACCAAAAAGCAAAAATTATTGCTGGAATTTATTAAAAAATCTGGTGTGATTTCGGCAAAAAAAGCCTGCTATTCGTGTGGAGTAACGGATGCTGTCTTAAAAAATCTAATAAATATGAATTTAGTTGAAATTTACCAGCAGGAAATATATCGCAAACCATATAAAAATGCGGTAGAAACTAAATTAGTTGATGACATTGTTTTAAATGAAGCTCAAAAAAAAGTCGCAGCTGAGTTGATTGATTTAACTGAAAAAAAAGTTGCTTCGGTTGCGCTGTTGAGGGGAGTTACTGGCAGCGGAAAGACAATTGTTTTCCTAAAATTGATTGATCACGTTTTCAAACTAAACAAACAGTGTATATTGATGGTCCCGGAAATATCGCTAACTCCGCAAATGGTTTCTTTTTTCCAATCATTTTTTGGG
>CADBXQ010000044.1 GCA_902798675.1 Oscillospiraceae bacterium | reverse complement strand
CACCTCCTGAAAGCGTTGTGACGTTTCGAATTTTTCCACTAAATGTGTCGAATATGTTTAACTCCAAATCCTGCGAATTTATTTGATTTATTTTGGAAAAACTATACCTGCCAGAAGTTATTTTACAAAGCCATATATGTGCGAACGTCAAAACTTCATTAACGCACGCCGACAGGACATATTTTTCAAATCCAATTCTTTTCCTTCCACCTTTTGCGACCTCGCTCATGATTTTTGCGATTTTATATTGCTGCTCTAATTTTTGAATTTCATCATAATTTTTATTTAGCTCGCTCAAACAGTTTTTATTTATTACCAGTCTATTTATAAAATTTTTCTCTTGAGTATGAAATTTTTGTTTTTGCAGCTCCATTTGTGATTTTGTTTTTTTTGCATTTTCAATTATTTCTGGTTTTGATGTGTGTAAATCTTTTTCTAATATTTTCAATTCTGTTGTTTTGATTTCGATTTCCTTTAAAATTTTTTCATCCCTAACCACCTCTTTTTTAATATCTTCAATTTTCTCCAAAAATTTAAGAAAATTTTTCATCGAAAGGCCGGCGCTTTTTAGTTTTTCATCCAAATCTTTTTTGGAATTTTTTGCTTTATTTTGAATTTCTAAAAAATTTGATTTAGCAGACTTTAGCTCTCCCAGCAAGCGATTGAGCTTATTTTCTTGGATGAATTTTTGATTTTTAATTTCTTCGATTTTTTGGTTTAGCAAATCCTTGTCGTTTAAAATTTTTGCATCATATTTATTAAGCGAATCTATATTTTCAAACTCATCAGGTATTTTTTTTACATAATTTAATTTTTGTTTAACCAATTGATCATAATTTGCAGAAAGAGCAGTTTTTTCAAATTGAACCCTTGATATATTATCACCATAATCTATTTTCTCATCAACCTCAATTTTCCAAAGGAATTTAGGAATTTTTGTTTTTAATTCATGGCGAATTTTTTCTAAATTCTTCTCATGAGATTTTATAAAATCATTTAAACATGTCAAATTTTCAACGCTATCAACATCTTTTGTTGATGAAATTAATATATTTATCTCACCGTTGATTTTTATTAATTTGTTTTTGTTATCGTCAACTGCCTCCCGCAGTTTTTCAATCATATCTTGATTTACTAAACATTTTTCTTGAGAAATAGGCTTTTTCGGATGATTAAGTGATCCACACACAGGGCAGGGTTTGCCTCTTTTTAAAGTTTGCGACAAAATATATGCCTGCTGTTCATAAAATTTTCGACATCCTTCTAAATATTTTGTTTCACATTGCTTAAGTTCTCTTTCGCAAATTGAATGGTCATTTAATAGATTTTGCAATTTTTTTAAACTTTCAATTTGCTTTTTTTCCGCTTGAGCCTCATTTTTTAAAACTAAAAGTTTGTTTTTCGCCTCTAAAACCTCAAGCTCTTCATTTGCTTTTTTTAACTTGGATTCTATTTTTTTTGTTTCACAGTCAATTTTTCTAATCAATTCAAAAATATTCTTAATTTCTAAAAGTTTAATATGTTCAAGATCAATCTTTTTTATTTGTTTTTGTAAACTTTTTATGCTTTCAATATTTTTTTTTGCAATATCTAAACTTTTATTTTGATTTTTAATTTTTTGATCTAAATTTTCAATGCTATTTTTTTTATTCATCAAGTCATCGCTTAAATTCTGATATACCGAATATATTGGTTCTGCTTTCTCGATTTTTTTAATAATTTGATTTTTTTTATCAATTTCTTCTTTATCTGATTTATTTAACATCAATTTATTAATATATTCTTCAAGTTTTTTCTTTTCAATTTGCTTTTTTTCCGCTTGAACCGCCATTTGAATTTTTGCTTCAATATTTTGCAAATTTACGTCTATGTCTTTTAATTTTGCTGTTAAGTCGTTTAATTCTGACTCGTCATCTAAAATTTGCTTTGCCAGAAGATTAATAACATCGCATATTTTAAAATCTTCAGTATTTATTGATTTTTCGAATTTGTCGTTATTTATTATAATATTTCTGATTTTTTCGACTGTGTTTTTGTGAAATTCTTCATATCGTTTTAATATTTTTTGCTTGTGTTCAAAAATTTTATTTGATATTGTTTCATATATTTGGGTCCCAAAAAGTTTTCGGAAGGTTTTGGATTGTTCCTCGCCTTTTTCAGTCAATAATTTTTGAAATTGGCCTTGCGGCAACATGACAAGTTTGTTGAAATTAGTCCTATCTATTCCAATTATTTGGTCATTTATTAAACAAGTTATTTTTTTTATATTATTTTCGATTTTTCCATCCGGCAATCTTAATTCCGCTTGATGCTTTTGCTGCTTGAATCCTTCGCCTCGAGATTTTTTGACTATTTGATCTGGAACCCGATAGATTCTATATTTTTTGCCCCCGGACTCAAATTCCAATTCAACATAGCACAAACTTTTTTCATCAGAAAAGTCGCTTTTCAGGCTCCTGGATTCTTTTCTTTGTCCGCTGACACTGCCATACAGGGCAAAGCAAATCGCGTCAAAAATCGTTGTTTTTCCAGATCCCGTGTCGCCGGAAATCAAAAACAAGCTGTCATTTTTGAACAAATTAAAATCTATCTCTTCAGTTTTTGCGTATGGCCCAAAGGCGGACATTTTCAGTTTAAGCGGTTTCATTTCTAAGCTCCTCGAGGATGTTTTCAAAAAATTGCTTTTCAAAAATATCCATTTCTTTTCCAACGATATGCTGATAAAATTCCGAGAACAATTCGTTTGGAGATTTTTTTGTCACGATTTGCGCAGCTTGGACACTTTCTAGTTTGATATTTACATAACTCAAATCTAAAATATTCGGGCAATTTTGTTTTATTCTAGAGTGTGGATCTATAATAAACTGTTCGTCTGTCAGCTGAATTGAAACATAGTCATTAGTTTTTGTTTTTATAATATCCTCAAATTTTCCTTTAATTATTCTTAAATCTCTCATAGGCTCAACAAATATCTTTTCAATTTTAATATTTTTTGCAGAGTCTATGTCAATAATTAAAACCTGCTTTTTGTGGTTTGCTTCGCTGACAGAATATTTTAAAGGCGAGCCAGAATAGCGGCCATTTTTCCCTGCTTTTTGTGAACCGTGCAAATGTCCAAGCGCGATATAATCGAACTTTTTGAACTTTTGCAAATTAACGATGTCGCTTCCGCCGATTGAAATTTCCGAATCGCAGTATTCAAGGTTTGAAGCGCCAAAATCCATATATGTTCCGTGAGCGCACAATATGTTTATATCGCAGCAAATTTTATCATATATTTTTTTCTGAGCAACCAATTCAAGCGCCGCGTCAAAGCTCGAAATTTTTTCAACGCCAAAATATTCTTTAACCATCGCGGGGTCTATGTATGGAACAAGGACAAATCCAATTGATTTGGAATCAAAATTGAGTTTAAAATGCGTTATTCCGCCAACTCCTCCGCAAATCACGAGGCCAAAATGTTCTAATATTTTTGAAGAAAAGCTTAATTTTTTAGGAGAGTCATGATTACCTGATATGATTAAGGTTGGTATTTTTAGCTCAAGGATAACTTTTGTCAGAAATTCATCAAGCAAAGCGACCGCTTCGGCCGATGGGATTGCGCTATTATAGATGTCTCCCGCGACAAGCAGCAGGTCTATTTTTTCACTTTTTAAAACCAAATAAAGCCAATTTAAAAAATATGATTGATCTTCAATTAAACTATATTTATTCAAAAATCTTCCAATATGCCAATCAGATGTATGTAATATGCGCAATATATATCGCTCCATTTCAAAATAACATATAAACCATTTCTAATTATACTAAAATTTAAGCAAAAAAGCAACAAAAGCCGACAGCCACGCGACCATCAGCTTTTTGTGTTGCAAAATTTTTGCGAGTAAAATTTATGCTTTACTCATTAATTTCAGTGACGACGCCGGAGCCAACCGTCCTGCCGCCTTCACGAATAGCAAAACGCAGGCCGTTTTCTATTGCAATTGGGGTTATCAACTCAACATCCATCTCAACATTGTCCCCAGGCATAGTGTGGCGGCCGCCGTCATCCTTCGTTAAAACATAAACCGAGCCGCGGAATTTGGTGTGTGGATGGATTGTTCCCGGAGCGCAAAGAACCTGACCGCGCTTGATGTCTTCGCGAGCAACTCCACGCAGCAAAGCGCCAATGTTGTCTCCGGCTTCCGCATAGTCAAGGGTTTTGCGGAACATTTCAATTCCGGTGATAACAGTTTTTGCGCGATCCTCCGTCAGACCAATGATTTCAACTTCATCCGAAATTTTCAGCTTTCCTCTTTCAACACGCCCCGTCGCAACTGTTCCACGTCCAGAAATTGTCATAACGTCTTCAACAGGCATCAAAAAAGGCTGGTCAGACTTTCTCTCAGGCGTCGGGATATATTCATCAACAGCATCCATAAGCTCAATAATTGGGGCATATGCTGGGTCGTTTAGGTCATTTGGAGCCTCCAAAACTTTCAAAGCCGAGCCTTTTATTATTGGAACGTCGTCACCTGGGAAATCATACTCAGAAAGCAAATCGCGAATTTCCATTTCAACCAATTCCAAAAATTCTTCGTCGTCAACCTGGTCAACTTTATTCATGAAAACAACGATATATGGAACGCCAACCTGACGTGCGAGCAAAATGTGTTCACGTGTCTGGGGCATTGGGCCGTCCGCCGCAGAAACAACAAGTATTGCTCCGTCCATCTGCGCAGCACCTGTTATCATGTTTTTGACATAATCCGCGTGGCCAGGGCAGTCAACATGTGCATAGTGGCGTTTATCGGTTTGATACTCAACGTGAGCAGTGTTGATGGTTATTCCGCGTTCACGCTCTTCCGGGGCTTTATCGATATTTGCGTAATCGACAAAGTCAGCTTGGCCTTTCATTCCCAAAGTTTTAGTTATGGCCGCAGTCAAAGTTGTTTTTCCGTGGTCAACGTGACCAATGGTTCCGATGTTAATATGCGGCTTATTTCTTTCAAATTTTGCTTTTGCCATTATTTACTCCTCCTCAAAATTAGCTTATATACTGAATTTAATTTTAACACATAATAAAAATTAATCAAGCGTTTTTCAATAAAAATTATTTTTTTGCGCGCGCAGACATAATCTGCTCAGAGATAGACTTTGGAACTTCAATATAGTGGCTTGGTTCCATGGAATATTGGCCTCTTCCCTGGGTCCTGGATCTCAAGTCATTTGAATATCCAAACATCTCAGACAAAGGAACGCTTGCTCGAATTTCTTGAACACCATTTCTCGGGTCCATCCCTTCAACCTGGCCGCGTCTTGAATTCAAATCGCCTATGACGTCTCCCATATATTCCTCCGGAACAACAACAACAACCTTCATTATTGGCTCCAAAATTATCGGATTTGCTTTTCGCATGGCCTCTTTGAAAGCCTGAGAACCCGCGATTTTAAAGGCCATTTCAGAAGAGTCCACCTCGTGATATGATCCGTCATATAGCGTCACTTTGACGTCAACAACCTGATATCCAGCCAAAATTCCAGCCTGCATAGCGCCTTGAATTCCCGCATCAACAGCAGGAATATATTCTTTTGGAATCGCTCCTCCAACGATTTTGTTTATAAATTCATATCCTTTGCCAGATTCATTTGGCTCAACATGAATTTTAACATGGCCATACTGACCTTTTCCGCCAGACTGACGCGCATATTTGTGGTCTACGTCGACGACGCCTTTGATGGTTTCTTTATATGACACTTGGGGAGCTCCAACGTTTGCTTCAACTTTAAATAGCAGCCTGTCAACAATAATTTCCAAATGAAGCTCGCCCATTCCAGCGATTATCGTTTGGCCTGTTTCCTCGTTTGTATATGTCCTAAAGGTTGGGTCTTCTTCAGCAAGCTTTCCAAGCGCAATTCCCATTTTTTCCGAGCCGGCTTTGGTTTTTGGCTCAATAGCAAGGCTTATAACCGGCTCCGGAAATTCCATAGACTCGAGAACTATTGGATGTTGCGAATCGCAAAGAGTGTCGCCGGTGACAGTGTTTTTCAAGCCAACTGCTGCAGCAATGTCTCCAGCATAAACAGCGTCGATGTCTGTTCGGTTGTTGGAGTGCATCTGGAGTATGCGGCCTATGCGTTCGTTACTGTCTTTAACGGAATTATAGACATTTGTTCCTGCTTCAATATGCCCAGAATATACCCTAAAAAAGCAAAGTTTTCCAACAAATGGGTCTGTTGCGATTTTGAAAGCAAGCGCCGAAAATGGCTCAGAATCTGAGGATGGCCTCTCTTCTTCCTCTTCTGTTTCGGGGTTTTTGCCTTTAATTGGCGGAATGTCTATTGGAGATGGCATATAGTCAACAATCGCGTCAAGAAGCGGCTGAACCCCCTTATTTCTGTATGATGTCCCGCATGTCACGGGAACGATTTGATTTGAAATTGTCCCTTTTCTCAAGGCTTTTTTTATCTCATCAGCGCCAATTTCCTCGCCTTCGAGATACTTCATCATTATTTCTTCGTCAACCTCAGCAACCGCTTCCAAAAGTTTTGTTCGATATTCATCGGCTTTTTCCTTCAAATCCTCCGGAATATCTGTTGAATCCATAACCTTTCCAAGGTCATCTTCATAAATTATTGCTTGCATTTTGACAAGGTCAACGATTCCAACAAAAGTGTCTTCAGCTCCGATTGGAAGCTGGATCGGAATCGCATTACAATTTAAGCGATCCTCCATCATTTTAACAACATTGTAAAAATCTGCTCCCATGATGTCCATCTTGTTGACATAGGCCATTCTGGGAACCCCGTAATTGTCAGCTTGATGCCAAACTGTTTCAGATTGTGGCTCAACGCCTCCTTTAGCGCAAAAAACAGTCACAGAGCCGTCTAAAACCCTCAGAGACCTTTCAACCTCAACTGTGAAGTCGACGTGCCCCGGAGTGTCGATAATGTTGATTCTATGGCGATGTTTTCGCATCATCTCGGGATTGTTTAAAAACTCGGTGTGGCTCCAGTAGCAGGTTGTCGCAGCAGATGTTATTGTTATTCCGCGCTCCTGCTCCTGCTCCATCCAGTCCATGGTCGCAGCTCCGTCATGAGTCTCCCCCAGTTTTCGATTTATTCCCGTATAATAAAGAATTCGCTCTGTGGTTGTTGTTTTTCCAGCATCAATGTGAGCCATTATACCAATATTGCGGGTCATTTCAAGCGATACGTCTCTTGGCATAATTTCCTCCTCAATATTAATGGGTTTTAAACCATATTTTAATGTTTATATAACTTAATTTACTTTGATATTCAAAACAAATTTTCAAAACAGTCATAAATATATGACATAACTTGGCAAAAGCTTCTCTACCAGCGATAATGCGCAAATGCTTTGTTTGCTTCTGCCATTTTGTGAGTGTCTTCGCGTTTTTTACACGCTCCGCCCGAGTTATTGACAGCATCCATAATCTCCGCAGCCAAGCGCTCTCTCATTGTTTTTTCATGGCGATTGCGCGAATATAGCGTCAGCCAACGAAGCCCCAAAGTCTGGCGGCGGTCTGCGCGAACTTCGATTGGAACCTGATATGTCGCTCCGCCAACACGACGAGCTTTAACCTCCAAAACCGGCATTATGTTTTCCATAGCTTCTTGAAAAACTTCAAGCGGCTCCCTGTCTAATTTTTCTTTAACAATTGAAAATGCGCCATAAACAATCCTTTGCGCAATCCCCTTTTTTCCATCCAACATAACGCTGTTTATCAGACGCGTCACAAGCTTAGATTTATAAAGCGGATCTGGCAAAACATCACGTTTTGCAATTTTTCCCCTTCTTGGCACTTTTCTTCCCTCCTCCATAATTTATGATGAATTCACAGGTACTCGAAAGCAAGAAACCCCCGTTAGCGCCAATTAAGCAAAAATCATATATCCGTTAAAAAGCTAAACTTGCGTCGCAAATCAACAAAAAATATTAAAAACTTAACTGGCCACATGCTAGGTTTAAATTCAAATGAGCTTACTTTCCAGCCTTAGGACGCTTCGAACCATATTTTGAACGAGCTTTTTTCCTGTCGGAAACACCCTGTGAATCTAAAGTTCCGCGTATAATGTGGTATCGTGTTCCGGGCAAGTCCTTAACACGCCCACCGCGAATTAAAACAACGCTGTGTTCTTGCAGATTGTGTCCTTCGCCGGGGATATAGGATGTCACTTCGATTCCGTTAGACAGCCGAACTCTGGCAACTTTTCTCAAAGCTGAATTTGGTTTTTTTGGAGTCATGGTTCTAACAGCAGTGCAGACGCCGCGCTTTTGAGGCGAATTATGATCTGTTGATATTTTTTTCATGGAATTATAATTTTTCCCCAAAGCGGGGGCATTTGATTTTGATGTTTTTTCCTTTCTTCCCCTTCGAACAAGCTGGTTAAAAGTTGGCATATGGCACCTCCTCACTTAATTTTAAAAGAGCAATCGCTCAAATTTTAGATGTCATCACAAAAAAGCTCATGACGACAAACCAAAATAATTATACCATTTTAAAGGGCAGGATGTCAAGTCTAAATTTATTTTAATTGTTGTTAAAATTGAGTTGGGTTATATTTGTCCCGCATGAAGCTCTTTAAAAAAAATATCAGACTCTATTTTAAAAAATCCAAAATTCAAAACATCCTTGATCACGCTTAAAAAAACAACGCAAAAACCAATTAAAGCGCCGCCGGCTCACAACGATCCATGTGATATCAAATCTCCCTGAACCTCCCTGCGCCTTTGAAAGCTTCTGTGACAAGTGGTAGTTAAACGCCTTCACCGCAAAGATAACCAATGCTCAAAAAAATATGTATTACATAACTCGTCAAAAATCTACAAATATATTTCCCAAATTAACAAAATATTTTTGCATTTCTACAAAAATATTAAAATCATATTGACAATACGCATAAAAAGTGTTAAAATTATGATGGTGGTTTAAAATCCACTAATATAATTTAAATTTTTTAAAATATTTGGGAGGAGTGTGTGTTAACTATGCTAGATTTACAAAAATATTTAAGACAGGCTGCGGCTGATCCGAGTTTCAAAGAGAAACTCTTGCAGAATGCAAATCAAGCAATTAGAGAGGAGTTTTCAGATAAGCTGCCATATAAGGTGACATGCCGCAAAAATCTCGTTTTTGAGGTCGAGCCAACAAAGTCCCTTTCAGAAAGTGAATTCAGAAAAGTTTCGGGGGGAAATGATCCTCCACAAAAAATGCGCATATTAAAAACTGTCCTAAGAAAAGGCAAACACGAGCCGCGCGAAAAAGTGAATGTCTATGCTCCAGGCTATCAGCCACCAAACCAGCAGCCAACCAGCAAAAATTTGTCAAGCAATGAACTAAACAGCGTTGCAGGAGGGGCTAGTCAAGAAAACACGGGCGCGCCACATCCGCCATATGGCATTCCGGAAAGGCCTCCATATTTACAAGCTCCAGAGCAGCCTCCTATGTGTGGGGTTTCTTATATGAAATTTCCACACCCAAAGAAAAAAGAGAAATGACTGAGCAAAATACATATTCCTTTAAAAAAGCAGAGAGGACAAAACGCTTCCTGCTTTTTTAGTTAGCCTATTCAAGAAACTTTTAACGCTTGGAAAATTGAGGCGCCCGACGTGCTGCTTTAAGGCCGTACTTTTTGCGCTCTTTCATTCTCGGATCTCTCGTTAAAAATCCTGCTTTCTTTAAAACCAACCGAAACTCCGGATTAAAAACCAACAAAGCTCTTGAAATTCCGTGGCGAATAGCCCCCGCTTGCCCTGTGACGCCGCCTCCTCCAACATTGCAAACGATGTCAAACTTCTTTAACGTTTCAGTTAAATCAAGCGGCTGATTAACAATCAATTTCAAAGTTTCAAGCCCAAAATAATCGTCAATATCGCGGCCATTTATGGTCACTTTGCCGGAACCCTCATAGAGCCGAACTCTTGCGACAGAACTTTTCCTCCTGCCGGTTCCATAGTAATATGGTTTTGAATCATACATATTTTTCAACCTCCTCCATTAAAATTCACAAATTTCAGGCTTTTGCGCAGCATTATCATGTTTGCTCTCGGGGTATACACGCAGACGCTTTGCCATCTTTCTTCCAAGCGAATTTTTGGGGAGCATTCCTTCAACCGCCAAGGTCATCGCCCTGGTTGGACTAGTTTTCATCAATTTACTATATTTTATTTCTTTTATTCCGCCAATCCAACCCGTATGCCAATAATGAACCTTTTGATCCAATTTTTTCCCAGTTAAAACTGCGTCTTTGCAATTAATTATGATTATATGATCTCCACAGTCAACGTGCGGAGTGAAGCAGACTTTGTGTTTCCCGCGAAGCATCGAGGCTGCTTTAGCTGCAACCCGACCAAGAGGCTTTCCAGCAGCGTCTATAACAAACCATCTTCGCTGAACTGTCGCAGGTCTTGCCATCGTAGTAGACATGTTTCATTTCCTCCATAAAAATTTTTAAGATAAGTCAAATATTCGACAAACAACTACTATATAATTATAAACGCATAAATAAATTTTGTCAACTGTTTTTTTTGAATTTTAATAATTATCTTCTGTATTTGCTAATATACTGTTATATACTCTCGTTTTCTCTAAAATGATTTTTCTCAACCCGGAGGCCAGTCAAGTGCTCTTTTGGCCAGGACATGAAAATGCAGGTGGTTAACAGTTTGGCCGCCATTTTCTCCGCAGTTATTCACAATTCGCAGTCCATCATTTAAATTCAACATATCCGAAATATTTTGAATAACGTCAAAAATATGAGAAATTATTTGCAGATCATCTTTTGAAACTTCCCTGATATTTTCTATGTGCTTTTTAGGTATAACCAAAAAATGAACCGGCGCTTGGGGATTTGTGTCGTTGAAAGCCAAAACTTGATCGTCTTCATATATTTTGTCCGAGGGGACCTCATTGTTAATTATTTTACAAAAAATGCAATCCATATTTAACCTCCCGAAATAAATTTATATTATACTATATTATTTTTAACAACTCTAATAAATTCCTCATGGATTAAATCAACGCACCCTGCGCTTGGAAGGCCGGCCATTGCCAAATCTTTTCTTCCTCCGCCCTTTCCGCCAGCAAGACTTGCCAATTCTCGAGCCACCTTTCCAGCATCAACCCCTCTTTTGACCGCATCTTTTCCGCAAACAACCATTAAAGTCAATTTTTTTTCACACGTTGCGCAGATTGCAGCGACTATATTGGGATTTTCAGATTTGACAAAATCGCCAAAAGATTTTAATGATTTTCCGTTTAATTTGTTAGTTTTAAACAAAACACAGTCTAAATTTTTGATCTTTTGAGATGAATCTTTGAACTTTTGACAAAATTCTTGCTCAACAAGATTTAACTTTAGATTTTCATTTTTTTTGCAGAAGTCTTTGAAATCGTTGTTTAATTTATATATTTTTTCACAAAGCTCAAATTTATTTTTTATTTTGACGCATTCACACGCCTTGCTTAAAATATTTTCCAGTGAATTTATATATTTTAGCACTTCATAGCCTGTTTTTGCTTCAATTCGGCGAATTCCAGACCCAACCGAGGATTCGGACATGATTTTAAAAAGCCCTAACTTTGCGGTGTTATCAACATGGGTGCCTCCGCAAAATTCCATAGAAAGGTCTCCAATTTTAACAACCCGAACCCAATCGCCATATTTTTCTCCAAACAGCGCAATTGCTCCCAATTTTTGAGCTTGTTCCTTTTTCATTTCCCGAGTTTCAACTGAATTTGCGCCAAGAATCACATCATTAATTTTTCGTTCAATTTCAGCAATATTCGAATCTGTTAAAGCCTCAAAGTGGTTGAAATCAAACCGAACCCTGTTTTGGTCGATAAGCTGGCCCGCTTGATGGACATGGCTTCCAAGAACGTCGATTAAAACTGCCTGGAGAATGTGCGCAGCGGTGTGATTCCTGGAAATGGCCTCTCTTTTGATCCTGTCAACGCCCAAATCCAGAGTCTGCCCCTTTTTCACGCTGCCAGAAATCACTAGCGCACTATGAACAAATTGCCCCGTCGAAAGCTTGTCACAATTTGTTATATTTGCACAAAAACCATCCAAATTGGCTGTCCCGCTGTCTCCGATTTGACCACCGCTTTGAGCGTAAAATGGCGTTTGATCAAAAATTAGATCAACCCTTTGATTTTCAACCGCTT
>CADBXQ010000043.1:6533-8256 GCA_902798675.1 Oscillospiraceae bacterium | reverse complement strand
AAAAATTCACCTCCAAAAAAATTTTATTCATAGTAAAAATTATCAATCAGCCTGGTTTTTCCAACATAGGCAGCTATTGCGCACAAACACGGTTTTTTTAAAACTTTTACTGGCTTCATATTACGCGCATCAACAATTTCAAAATAATCAAGCCGAACCCCAGACTGGTTGGAAATAAAGCCCAAAACCTCAGATTTGATCGCATTCACATTGCGCTCGCCCGAAGCAACGATTTTTTCAACAAAATTCAAAGCCCGACTCAAACAAAGCGCCGCTTCACGCTCTTTTGAGTTAAGATACCTGTTTCTTGAGCTCATCGCCAAACCGTCTTTTTCTCTGACAGTTTCACAACCAACAACATCCAAATCCATGTTGAGATCTTCAACCATACGCCTGACAACACAAAACTGTTGAGCATCTTTTTTGCCAAAATATGCACGAGTTGGCTTTAAAATATTAAACAATTTGACCAAAACCGTGCATACGCCGCGAAAATGACCCTTTCTGGTCCTGCCGCATAGATTGTCGGTTAAACAGCTGACATCAACATACGTGCTGTGGCCATCGGGATATATGGAAGCTTCATCCGGCGCAAAAACCAAGTCCACACAAGCTTTGCTGCAAAGCTTCAAATCCGCTTCAAAATCCCTCGGATATTCATTAAAATCTTCGCCCTCTCCAAACTGAGCCGGATTAACAAAAATGCTAACAACCGTTTTATCATTTTCCCGAGCGGACCGTTCTATTAAGCTAAGATGACCAGCATGAAGACAACCCATCGTTGGAACAAATCCAACACTCAAACCTTCACTCTTCCATTTATATATATATTCTTTGGCGCGATCAACCCGCCTCAAAACCTCTGTCATAGATAAAACACCGCCGCTTTAACCTCCATATTCTGATTTTAATTTATCCATAACCTCTTCGTCATAACCCGCTCCACCGCTAAAACAATGTTCATCAGAAGGAAACGCTTTATTTTTAACATCAGTTATATATTTCAAAAAAGCTTGTTTCATATTAAACCCAATATTTTCATATGCCTTAACAAATTTTGGCCTAAAATCGCCATACATCGAAAGCATATCCTGGTAAACCAAAACCTGGCCATCGCAATCCGGCCCTGCTCCTATGCCAACAGTTGGAATTTTCAAAAGCTTTGTCACAAAAGCCGCTAAGCCCGCCGGAACACACTCCAAAACCAACGCAACCGCTCCAGCTTTTTGAACCGCCACAGCGTCATCCACAAGCTTCTTCGCGCTTTCATATTCTTTACACTGACCGCGATATCCACCAATTTTATTAACAGACTGGGGCATAAGGCCCAGATGGCCAACAACCGGAATCGAAGCTTTGGCGATTGCCTCTATTTGCGGGCAAAATTCAGCGCCTCCTTCAAGTTTAACCGCCTGCGCTCGCGCCTCTTTAACCAACCTGCCGGCATTTACGACCGCATCATAAACAGACTGTTGATATGACATAAACGGCATATCAGCAAGAACCAAAGCATGTTTTGCGCCTCTAGCCACTGCTTTAGTGTGGTGAATCATGTCTCCCATGGTCACAGACAGTGTGTTTTCATATCCTAACATAACCATTCCAAGCGAATCACCAACCAACAAGCAATCAACCCCCGCCGAGTCCATAATCCGCGCAGTGCAGTAATCATATGCTGTCAGCATGGTTATCTTATCGCCAGCTTGCTTTTTCCTGCTAAACA
>CADBXQ010000043.1:0-6500 GCA_902798675.1 Oscillospiraceae bacterium | reverse complement strand
CAAAAAATCAAAACCATAACTAATTCTACCACATATTTTAAAAAATGGCAAGAGTTAATTTAAATTTTACAAAAAAAATTTTGTGTGGATTCACAATTGGTGTATCACAGTTAATTTATGTTTAGCTGAATTGAAAAAATCAACAAATTGTAATATTAATTCGGGTTATATTTGTCCCTATAATCCCCTTCTGCAAAAAATATTTTAGTTAAAAAAAGTCACCTCTTTCAAATTATCCTCGAATTCACATTTCAAAAAGCAATTATAAAACTAAAACGCCGCCAGCTCACAACTAACTGTAATATTAACCCTTTCCAAACCTCCCTGCCTCTTTCAAACTGCCTGTAACAAGTGATAGTTAAACATCCTCAAAGGCGCCAACCTACCGCTTGTTACGAGCGCTTTCAAAAGGCCTTGGAAGCCCATGAAGGCTGAATATTACAGCCGGTTGTTAAACGGCGGCGGCTTAATTTATTTTTCATTGTTTTTTGAAACTAAGTCAAGAATATTTGGAACTTTTGGTTTTTTAAGCAAAGAGTCGGATATTTTAGGAAAAACTTTAATTGGGACAAATATAACCTCAACCCAAAAATACAAACTGTATATTTATCAAATTATCTAAAATAATTTTTGAGCTGCTTTCATATAATGATATGGCATACTTTTAGCTGGTTGCAAAATTTTAAAATTTTCTATTAAAATTGGGAGGTTATCATGAATATGCGATCAAATAATGGAAATTTCGAAAAATATAAAAGCGAGATGCTCAGGATGTATCAACAGCAAAACAGACCTATAAATTCGGCAAGCGCCCCTCAAAACAGCTTTTCCGGAAGCTCAAATCAAAGGAGATATGTTCAAAATCCAAAAAATCGAGATGACAATGTTTTATCAAATCTCAACGCGCAGCTTAGCAACATGGCTGGCTCACCCAATCCAAATGAAACCGGACTTGAAAGCTCTCTTCAACTTGATGATGATTTTCCGCCGGCGTCATATAGGCAAGACATTTCTTCACACACAGTTCGCGGCGACACACCTATAGAATATAACAGCCAGGGAATGAGAACTTCTGATTTGATTTTTGACAATTCAGATCAAAATGCTGACAGCGCAAATGCAAACCGGGTTCAAGCGCCGGAAAATTTGTCTATATCACCTCAAAACGGGTCATATTTTACTCAAAATTCAGGAAATTCTCAACAAAATAATATGGAAATGGGAAATTCCGCCCCTAATATAAACCGCGATTATGATTTACAGCGGCTTTCTGAGGATTTGCCCCAAAACAGTCGCAATAATGAACAAAATGTTGCAAATTTTGAAAGCATTCAAACAAATAATGAAAATCAATCTGAAGCTGCTGACGAACAATTTCAAAGGGATTGGAATAATTTCGAAACCAGGAACACATCTAATGGTTTTTTGAAAGTTCAAGTATATTCAGCCAGAGGGGCTTTTCCGATTAAAGACGCAAAAATAACAATATTTAAGGAATTTGATGGGCAAAACAAAATATTTTATGAAATTTTAACAGATGAAAGCGGAATAACTCAACCCGTCTCGTTGCCAGCTCCGGACGCGAGCCACTCATTCGCCGTCGACGGAATACGCCCATATGAAAATTACAGCATTTCGGTTTCAAAATTCGGCTTTGAGGACGCAACAAGAAACGGATTGCCAATTTTTCCGGGAGTTGTTTCGCTTCAGCCAATTCAACTTGGACCGCAACTCGCTTCAGAGCAGGACGAAAACCCCAATTTGGAGCGAAATTCTTGAGGGAGGCTTGGCGTATATGGCTGATTTTCTCCCAAAAATTCCAAATGAAATAACCGTCCATCTGGGCTTGCCATCCAGCAACGCTGAAAATATTACTGTTGATTTTATAAGCTATGTCAAAAATGTTGCATCTAGCGAACTATTACCATCTTGGCCTGAAAATTCTCTGCGGGCAAATATTTTGGCAATCGTCACATTTGCGCTAAACAGGGTTTATAACGAATGGTATAGAAGCCAGGGCTATGAATTTGACATAACCAGCACAACCCAATATGACCAGGCATTTCAGCCGGGACGTGATATATTTGAAAACATTAGTCGTTTAGTTGATGAGCTATTTAATAACTATATCATCCGGCAAAACACAGTTGTTCCCCTGTTTGCGCAATTTTGCAACGGAACAACCGTGACCTGTCAGGGGCTTTCACAATGGGGGACGGTTGAGCTTGCAAAAAAAGGATATACCCCCTTTCAGATTTTGCAGTATTACTATGGCGACGACATAAATCTTGTTCAAAACGCGCCGGTTGAGGAAAAAATCGAGTCATATCCCGGAAGGGCTCTTCGCATCGGAGACTTTGGGAATGACGTTCGAACAATCCAGTTTGAATTAAACAGAATAGCGGATAATTATCCCGCTATGCCTAAAATACCAGAAACTGATGGAATATTTAAAAGCTCAACAGAGGATGCTGTTGTTAAATTCCAAGAAATATTTTCTTTGCTTGCGGACGGAATCATCGGCAAATCAACCTGGTATAAAATAAAATATGTGTATAATAGCGTCAAGCGTTTAGGGGAGCTTTCCGCTGAAGCTGTCTCGATTGATGAGCTGGCTCCAAAATATCCGGATGAGCTCAAACTTGGCTCTGAGGGGCTTGCTGTCAGATACGCTCAGTACTATCTCAATGTTATATCAACCTTTGTATATTCTCTGAACCCTATTGCGATTGATGGAATTTTCGGGCCAAACACACAAAAAGCTGTTGAAAATTTTCAAAAATATTACGGACTGGAGCCAACCGGAATAATAAACCGGCCGACAATAAACAAGATGACCGATGTGTATCGCGGGATAATTCAGTCGCTTCCGCCGGGATATGAAGGGGAAAACGCCAAATATTACCCGGGGTATGTTTTGAGCAGGGGCATGGAAAACGAAAACGTCAGGGATTTGCAAAAATATCTTGCGCTGATTGGGCGAACATACACAACGCTAAAATCCGTCCCGATAACCGGATACTATGGCGAGGTCACAGAAAACGCAGTTCGGGAATTTCAAAAAGCTTTTGGCCTCCCTCAAACCGGCTCTGTTGGCGCAACAACATGGGGCGACATCGAAAGGGCATATAATTCAATAACCCTGAGCGGACTCAAAAACAGCGTGTGAATTTAAAAACCGCCGTCAACATTTAAAACCTGGCCTGTTATGTATGAAGCCTCGTCGCTTGCCAAAAACAAAGCCGCATTTGCGACGTCCTCAGGCCTGCCCATTCTTCCGCATGCGATTTCTTGCTCTAAAAGCTTGATTGTTTGCTTTGAATGAATTTTCATCATGTCGGTTGAAATGACGCCGGGCGCTATGCAGTTGACGGTTATATTGCTTAGGGCCACTTCCTTTGCCAAAGCCTTTGAAAGCCCGATGACTGCTGCTTTTGAGGCGGAATAATGAACCTCGCAAGACCCTCCCAAAACTCCCCATATTGAGGATATATTGATTATTCTTCCCTGCTTTTTTCGAATCATTGACGGCAAAAATTCTTTGCAGCATATAAAAACACCTTTTGAGTTGACGCTAAACATTTCGTCCCATTCTTCAAGCGTTATGTCTGTGAATAATTTTTGCTCTGAAATTCCCGCATTATTTATTAAAATATCAGGGTCTCCAAGTTTATTTTCAACTTCTTCATGCATTTTTTTTACATCATCATAATTTGATATATCAGCGTAAAATATTTCACAGCATCCGCCCGTTTGCTTGATTTTTTCCAAAAGAGCTTGGGCCTTAAGTTTGCTTTGGAAATAGTTTATTGCAACGCGATAGCCATTTTTTGCAAAAAGCTCTGCGCAAGAAGCTCCAATCCCTCTTGCCGCTCCCGTGATCAAAACAGTTTTCTTCAATTATATATAATACCCCTTTCAACGACAAACTGACCGAAAAAGCCGTTAAATATATGCTAAATTCAAAGCTAGCTAAACAGCTTTTTTAAATACTTTTTGTTATAGTCTTTTGTTGATATGACGACGTCGTCTCCGGATCTGAGAACCGATTCTCCGTTTGGAACGATCGACTTTTGATTTCGAGATATCGCGATAACCAGCGTGTCTTTTGGCCATTTTATTTCAGAAATTCTTCTATTGCATATCTTCCCATTTTCCGAAACAACAAACTCAACAATTGATGTGTCGCCCATGGTCATTCTGGTTATGAAATGATAATCTATGGCGTTAACCTGTTGCTCTATTATTTGCGATAGCATGTTAACGCTCGAGACAACAATATCCGCAGCCAGCGACTTGATTATGTCGACATTTTTTGGATTATTGACCTTTGCAATTGTTGTTTTGATGTGGAATCGGTGTTTTGCCAATTGACAGCAGATGAAGTTGTCTTCGTCCTTTCCAGTCAACGCAACCAATATGTCTGCGTGGGCTGCGTCTGCCTTTTCAAGGGTTGATATGTTTGATCCATCGCCGTGGATTATTGGGATGTTTAGCTTGTTTGCGGCAATTATCGACCTTGCGTGGACCTTTTCGACAATTTTTATATCGTGATTTGCTGCGGATATGAGCGAATATGCTAGATAGTAGCCTATGTTTCCGGCGCCAATTATTATAATGTTCATTGTGTTTGGTCCTTTCTTCAATCGACAATTGATGTATATATCAGCCTGTCAGTTTTTTGGATTTTGCGGTCACTTTTATAGCTGAACATAACGAATTTGTCGTTTTCATCCAAAAATCCAAGAAGTTTGTGTCGTGTGACAAATTCAACTTCAGACATCATCTTCCCACGCATCCACTTTTCATATGGAACTGTTATCACTGCAACAGAGGATTTTCCGCAATCGACGATTTTATTGTGGTTATTGTGGAATATTTTTGAATATATGGATTCAAATGCAAGCGCGGTTGGGGATATTGTTGACATGTTCATTTGACTATATACGCGACATTTAACCGGGTCAAGGATTCGCAGCAAAATGTTGTCTATTTTAAAAATGTTTTTTATTATTTGAGCTGCCATTATGTTTGTGTTGTCACTTTCGGTCACACAGATTGCATAATCGCATCCTGCTATGCCTGACGAGTTCATAACGTCAATGTCGATTGCATTCCCCGGAATAGACAATCCGGAAAAGTCGTCATTTAAATTGTCAACCAAAGCTTGCTCATTTCCGATCACAGAAATGTTGTGTTCTTGGCTGTCTAGAACGTTTGCAAGCCGAGCGCCCAGCTTCCCACAGCCTATTATCAATATGTTCATGGCGTTTCACCAACCTTTTGATTCTAATATTTTTTACCTAAACAATAAATTTCACAAGCATAAAACATCTTTAATTTAATATTATTACTTAATTCAAATTTTGTCAAATATTATTATTTTTATTCTTTGCTCACAGTGACTCAACCATTCTAAATTTTTCGTTAATTTAAGGGACTTGAATTTAATTTTGATTTTTAATATAATTTTTTTATAAAATAAATCTTAGTATATTTTTTGAATTTTTGTTAAAAATGCTTAAAGGAGAGTTAAAAATGCCGCGTTTTTTTGTTGAAAATCCCAATAAACAAATAATAACTTTGAGCAAGGAGGCCTCAAACCACATATCCAAGTCGCTGAGAATGAAAATTGGTGAAAATGTGACAATTTGCGATGGAAATTCAAACGATTATTTGTGTAAAATAACAAAAATAATGCCGGATGAAGTTGTCTTAAAGGTGAATGCGTGCGTGAAAAATGCAAGTGAGCCAACAATTCGTGTTCATCTATATCAAGCGCTGTCAAAGGGGGCAAAATTTGAGTATATCATTCAAAAAGCCGTTGAACTTGGCGTTTCAGAAATAACGCCTGTTTTAACCAAAAGGTGCATATCCAGGCCTAAAGAAAAAAATATATATAGTAGGATTGCCAGATATCAAAAAATTTCAAAACAAGCGTCGCAGCAAAGCGGGCGAGGGAAAATTCCGATTGTTAATCCGATTTTGTCATTTGAAGAAGCCATTTTGCAGATGAAAAATGCAAAACTTAATATTTTATTTTATGAATGCGGCGGGGAAAAATTGAATAATATAGATATATACAAATATAATGATATAAGTTTTATGATTGGGAGTGAAGGCGGATTTGAAATTGATGAGGTTGAATTTGCGAAAAAGAAAGGAGTTTTGATTGGAAGTTTGGGAAAAAGAATACTTAGATGTGAGACGGCTTCTTTGTGTGTTTTGAGCGTTTTGATGTATTCAACAAAAAATTTATAAAAAACACTTGAATTATTATTTGAATGGGTGTATAATAATTTTAGATGATTTATTTTATTAATTTGATAGGAGGTAGATTGTTGTGAAAAAAAGTTTAATAATGTGGTTGGTTGCGATAATAGTTGCCTGCGCGGGGGCAATAATTGCTGTTGTTGCTTTCGTCCAAAAGGGCAGGAGATGTCGCTGCGGTGATGATTGCTGTTATGACGATTGTTGCGATGATGATTTGTTTGATGATT